>JBEEOC010000001.1:0-7844 GCA_041191845.1 Actinomycetota bacterium
GAAGATCGTCCAGAAATTCGTGGCATGGCAGTAGCTGCTCGTCACTTGATCAAGGTAGAGGAGGTCGAATAAAGATGACTCTCAAACTTCATCATCTTCGTCCAGCTCCAGGTGCTAAGAAGGCTAAGACTCGTAAGGGTCGCGGTGAGGCTTCAAAGGGTAAGACTGCAGGTCGTGGCGGTAAGGGAACTCACGCTCGTAACACGGTTCGTCCGGGCTTCGAGGGTGGTCAGCTTCCACTCGTTATGCGTCTTCCAAAGCTTCGTGGCTTTAAGAACCCAGCTCGCGTTGAGTACCAGGCGGTCAACGTCTCAACAATCAACGCGCTCTTCCCAAAGGGTGGCGATGTCACAGTCGCTGACCTCATTGCGAAGGGCGCAGTTCGCGACTCCTTGCCGGTCAAGGTCCTAGGAAATGGCGATATTGCAGTTAAGGTTTCAGTTACAGCTCATGCATTCTCAGCATCAGCAATCGAGAAGATTGCAGCTGCTGGCGGATCAACAACAACCCTGTAAGAACCAGCTCATCTGAATAAGAAGAAATTTAAAGATTAAGAGAGTGGAGAAGATTGATGCTTAGCGCATTTGGAATGGCATTTAAGACGCCTGAACTTCGAAAGAAAATCTTCTTCACCCTCTCAATCATGGCTCTCTTCCGCTTTGGATCTGTTGTTCCAACGCCAGGCGTCTCTTATACAAATGTGAAAGAGTGTCTTGCAAGCGCCGAGAGCTCAGGTCTCTTCGGACTTATCAACCTCTTCTCTGGTGGAGCGCTCTTGCAGCTCTCAGTCTTCGCGCTCGGAATCATGCCGTATATCACCGCATCGATTATCGTTCAGCTGCTCACCGTTGTTATTCCTCGCTTTGAAACTCTGAAGAAAGAGGGCCAGTCAGGTCAGGCAACTCTTACTCAGTACACCCGTTACCTCACAATCGGTCTTGCTGTATTGCAATCAACAGGTTTGATTGCAGTAGCTCGCACACCAGGTCGTTTGATCTCAGGTTGCAACCTTCCCATCATCCCTGATGCTTCATGGCAGCGCATCGTCACAATGATCGTTGTGATGACAGCTGGAACATCTGTTGTGATGTGGCTCGGTGAGCTCATCACAGATCGCGGCGTCGGTAACGGTATGTCAATCTTGATCTTTACATCTATCGCTGCAGGTTTCCCTGGCCAGCTCTGGGCAATCAAGGTCTCAAAGGGCCTTCCAGTATTCCTCTTCGTTCTCTTGATGGGTATTGCTGTCGTTGCTGCGGTTGTCTTTGTGGAGCAGGCACAACGGCGAATCCCGGTTCAATATGCAAAGCGCATGGTCGGTCGCCAGGCATATGGCGGAACATCTACCTATATTCCAATCAAGGTAAACCAGGCTGGCGTTATTCCAGTGATCTTCGCTTCATCACTTCTCTATATCCCATCATTGGTTGTTAACTTCACCAATAGCCAGGCGGGATGGGCAGTATGGATCTCACGTAACCTCGTGAAGGGTGATCACCCAATCTATATTGCGATCTACTCAGCTCTCATCATCTTCTTCACCTACTTCTATGTTGCAATCACATTTAACCCAGATGAGGTTGCAGATAATATGAAGAAGTACGGTGGATTTATCCCTGGTATTCGCGCAGGTCGCCCAACATCTGAATACCTCACCTACGTTCTCTCACGCATCACAGCGCCAGGTTCTCTCTACCTAGCCCTCGTTGCGATTATTCCAATCATCGCCCTCGTTGCATTTGGAGCATCACAGAACTTCCCATTCGGTGGAACTGCGATCCTCATCGTCGTAGGTGTTGGTCTCGATACTGCAAAGCAGATCGAATCACAGCTTCAGCAGCGTTCATACGAAGGCTTCCTTAAGTAATGCGCCTCGTCCTGGTTGGTCCACCAGGTGCGGGCAAGGGAACACAAGCTGCGTTCTTAGCCGCGCACTATGGCGTGCCACATATCTCGACTGGAGATATCTTCCGCGCAAATCTGAAAGAGAACACAGCTCTCGGCCAGGAAGCAAAGACATTTATGGATGCCGGCCAGCTCGTGCCTGACTCTGTCACCAATGCGATGGTCAAAGATCGCCTTACTTGGGAGGATGCGGCAAACGGCTTCCTGCTCGATGGCTTCCCGCGCAATGTGGTTCAAGCGGAAGTTCTTCGCGCGATCCTTGCTGAAAAGCGGACACCGCTCGATGCAGTTCTTGAGCTTGCTATCCCAAATGAGCTAATCATCGGACGCCTCTCATCACGTCGCACATGCCGTGGTTGTGGCGCACCATCAACGCCAGATGCTGCAGCATGTGGTGCTTGTGGGGGAGAGCTCTACCAGCGTGAAGACGATAAGGCTGAAGTTATTGCAAAGCGCCTCGATGTCTATGAAGAGCAGACCGCTCCTATCATTCACTTCTATCGCACAGAGGGCCTTCTCATCACAATCGATGCAGATGGTGAGATCGCTGAAGTAACAGAGCGGGCAACGACAGCCCTTGCTCGCGTTAAAGCATAATTACTAGGCGCGCTATGGCTATCCAAATCAAAGACCTTGAGCAACTCAAGGTGATGCGACGCGCAGGTCTACTTGTTGCTGCAATTCATCAAGCTATTCGCGAGAATATTAAAGTTGGAATGACAACTGATGCCCTCGATGCCATCGCAGTTGCAACGATTAAACGTGGGGGAGGAAGTGCCAACTTCCTTAACTATCACGGATATCCCAAATCAATCTGCGTCTCTGTCAATGAAGAGATTGTTCATGGTATTCCTGGGCCACGAGTTCTCAACGATGGCGATGTTGTCTCTGTCGATTGTGGAGCAATAATCGATGGCTGGCATGGCGATGCTGCCTTCTCTATTGGACTTGGAACGGTAGATCCTGAGGATCAGAAGATGATGGATGTCTGCGAAGAGTCGATGTGGCGGGGAATCGCTGCGGGATTGCTCAACGCCCGACTATCTGATATCGGCCATGCAATTGAGCAGTATGTAAATTCACAAGGTAAATATGGGATATTGCGCGAGTATGGTGGCCATGGAATCGGCACCGAGATGCACCAAGAACCCCATGTTCTCAACTTTGGCCGCAAAGGCTTCGGTCCAAAGATTGTTCCAGGGATGGCACTTGCTATCGAGCCGATGATTACCCGTGGCAGTGAGAAGACAAAGGTCTTAGGTGATGATTGGACCGTTGTCTCTATCGATGGCTCACGCGGTGCCCACTTTGAACACTCCTATGTCATCTGCCCAGATGGAAAACCCTTTGTCTTGACTGCGCTCGATGGCGGCGCGGAGAAGTTAGGCCGTTACGGAATAGAGATTTCAGAGCTTCTCTGACCCCTCTTTCTCTCCACTGCATCTACACTTTATGCGGAGAATTGGCCACTTTTTACATATTTCTCGCTCATTTCGATATCAAATTGCTACCGAAATCGCTTCTTACTTCTTAAATGAGCGCATAACCTCTGGCGATGGCCCTGGTCTGCAGGGTTTCACAAGATCTTGGAGGATCTATGGCGAAGAAGAAGGTTGCCCTCCTGGCAACAGCTGCAGTTGCAGCTCTATTACTTGGAACAACAGCACCTATTGCACAGGCTGCGTTGAAGCCAGATTTTAAGGCAGTAGTTGGAGATGAATGTCTCCGCGTTGGTAAGAAGGCTGTTGGTCGTGGAGTAAACGGCACAGACCTCACATGTTCAAAGGTGACATTCGGTTCATACGCTGGATCACTTCGTTGGTGGTATCCAGAGGTGAAGCCATTTGGTTCACTTGAGTGGGTCTCATCTTCAAATATCGGTGGCGGCTACGGAACAACAGCTATCGCGATCGGTGATGCAATGAAGAAGGAAGGCCTTCTTAAGGATTACACAGTGACCTACCGCTCCAATGCACCACTTGGACTTGGTTACTTCTACGATCAGAAGGGTCGCAATGACATCCTTCTCATCACAGGTTTTGCAATGCCTGGTGGCCTTGCAACTAACGGTTCTAAGCTCTCCATCACAACAGCGAAGGCTGTTGCAGGTGTGATGCGTGAGGCTGAGGCATTTGTTGTCCCAACCTCATCGAAGTACCGCTCAATCAATGATCTCCTTGCAGATATCAAGGCAAATCCAAAGTCTGTCGCTATCGGTGGCGGTAACTACGGTGGAGTCGACCACGTAACAGTGGCAACTCTTGCAGCAACTGTCGGCGTTAAGGCAACAGACCTTAACTACATCCCTTACTCAGGTGGCGGATCACTCGTTCCTGATGTTATTGGTGGCCGCGTTGCAGTTGGCGTCTCAGGAACATCTGAGTTTGCATCATATGTAGCGGCAGGAAAGATGCGCACACTCGCTGTGACATCACCTAAGCCACTCAAGGTAATCAAGGGTAAGACTCTCGTTCAGCAGGGTGTGGATCTCACATTCGGTAACTGGCGTGGAATCTTGGCTCCAGCAGATCTCTCAGCTGCTGACTACCTCAACACACTTAAGATCATCGACATCCTTCACTCATCACCTTCATGGAAGGACACCTTGACCGCTAAGGCTTGGATCGATGAGTACCGTGTTGGAGATCCATTTACAACTTGGATTAAGAATGAGAACAAGGCAATTATCGATGTTCTCACTGAGTTCAAGCTTGTAAAGTAAGTAAAAGAGAAATCGGTTACACCTCATTAATATGAAGTTGCCACAAGGCGGAAAGAGTGAGCTCACATTTGTGGGCTCACTCTTTCTCCTTGGTCTTATCGTCTTCTGGGATACCTGGCGAACAGAGCTACCAGCATTTAATCTCACCATTAGCCCTAAGGTCTTCCCTTATGCAATCGCCACACTTTTGATGGTACTCAGCGCGCTCCTGATGATCGCAATCCTCCGTGGAGATATCGCAACTCCAGAAGGAGCAGAGCCCGGCGAGCCAATTGCAAAGACGGATTTCAAGAGCTTTGGAATTGTCTTAGCATCGCTCTTTGCCTTCCTCCTCCTTGTTGAGCGAGCAGGATTTATCATCGCCGCCTCCCTCACCTTCTTCGGTATTACCGTTGCCTTTGGCAATAAGAAGCATGGTCGAGCAGCGCTCTTTGGCACCCTCTTTATTACCGTTGTCTATCTATCTTTCACTCGCTTCCTTAATGTGCAGTTACCTGCCGGAATCTTTAAAGGGATCTTATGAGCAGCTTTAACTCACTGATGGAGGGCTTTGCTAGCGCACTGACTCTGACCAACCTTGGCTTCGGACTTCTTGGAACATTCCTTGGAACGCTCGTTGGAGTCCTTCCAGGTATTGGTCCAGCGCTTGCGATTGCGCTCCTACTTCCAATTACCTACACAGTCAGTCCAGCATCTGCGCTCATTATGTTTGCCGCTATCTACTACGGCGCTATGTATGGAGGATCGACTACATCAATCCTTCTCAACACCCCTGGTGAATCAGGCTCTGTGATCACCGCACTTGAGGGAAATAAGATGGCCCGTCGTGGCCAGGCAGGTGCTGCTCTTGCAACTGCTGCAATCGGATCCTTCGTTGCTGGAACTATCGCAACCGGAATTCTCGCCTTCACCGCTCCATCAATTGCAGATCTTGCAATCAAGGTGGGAGCTGCCGAGTATGTGGCGTTGATGCTCGTTGCCTTCACTACGGTCTCATCACTTCTTGGAGCTTCACAACTCCGTGGCTTCATAGCTCTAGCTATCGGACTTGTTCTTGGCCTCGTTGGCGCCGATCTTCAATCTGGTCTTTCTCGTCTAACCTTTGGAAATGAATCTGCCCTTGAAGGTATTGAGACAGTTCCAGTAATTGTCTCGATCTTCGCACTCGGTGAGGCGCTTTATATTGCTAGCCGCTTTAAGGAGGATGGCTGGAAAGTTATCCCAATGCAGGGGCGCGCTCTGATGTCACGTCAGGATTGGAAGCGCTCATGGAAGCCGTGGATTCGCGGTACTTTCCTTGGTTTTCCACTCGGCGTAGTTCCAGCAGGTGGCTCTGAAGTTCCAACCTTCTTGAGTTATTCGATAGAGAAGAAGTTAACGAAACATCCAGAGGAATTCGGTAAAGGCGCTATTGAGGGAGTTGCAGGCCCTGAGGCAGCCAACAATGCCAATGCAGCTGGTGCTCTAGTTCCCCTCCTTGCGTTGGGTCTTCCAACATCGGCAACCGCTGCCGTTATTCTCGTTGCATTCCAGACCTATCAGATTCAGCCAGGGCCAACGCTCTTTCTCACCAATGGCGCTCTGATCTGGACTCTCATTGCATCGCTCTTTATTGGCAATGCGCTCTTGCTCGTGCTCAACCTTCCACTTGTTCGTTTCTGGGTGAAGTTGCTTCACGTGCCACGTCCATATCTCTTCGCTGGAATTGTTACCTTCGCTCTTCTTGGCGCTTATGCAATCAACACATCGATCTTTGATGTGCAGGTGGCGATTGCGATTGGAATCTTAGGATTCCTCTTTAGGCGATTTGGAATGCCGATCACACCGTTGATCTTGGGACTCATCCTCGGTCCTAACCTTGAGTTGCAGTTCCGTCGCGCACTTCAGATTAGCGGTGGCGATTACTCCACACTTTTCGCATCACCACTTTCTAAGGTTCTCTATGGCGTCCTCTTCTTTGCTCTCTTCACCCCAGTTATCTCTCGGGTGATGAAGAAGGTCCGCAAAGACGTCCCTGTGAACTCTTAATCGACGCAATCGCGAAAGTGTAAAAGAGTGATGGCATCACCCCTCTGGATACGCAGGCTCCTATGGAGCTCTGCTATCACGCAGGGAGTGATCTATATCGTCCGCCCGATGATTACCTATCGGGCGCTCGAACTCGATGCCAGCCCAACAACAGTGGGGCTAATCGCATCTCTCTATGCGCTCTTGCCGGTCTTGATGGCTCTCTCCTTCGGCCGATGGGTCGGTGTGATTGGCGAGGGAAGGTTCCTCATTCTTGGGACTGCCTCACTTGTTATCTCATCGGCATCACTCCTCTTTTCACACTCCATCGCAATCCTTGCTATCGGCGCCGCTCTCTCAGGAACAGCGCACCTAGCCTGCATGGTTGGTGGGCAGACGATGGTCTCGCTCAAGAGCGCGCCTGATAAATATGAAGCCAACTTCGGCTACTACACCTTTAGCGCATCTCTCGGACAGATGGTCGGTCCTATCATCGGCGCGATCGCTGCCGGTTCAACTGGCGTCTTACCAAAGTCGACGGCAGCAGCATTTATCGTTGCTTTGATCTTCGCAGCAATTGCGTTAGTTCCTGTGATGCAGTGGCGTAATGAGGGTCCTACTGTGAAGGCAGTTGCGGCAGATGGGGGAGCGTTGCGAAGCGCCGGTAAGTTGATTCGCAATCCCAAGATCTTCGCTGCCATCTATACATCGCTAGCAATTAGTTCTGTGGGAGATATTTTGATTGTCTTTCTTCCGCTGCTCGGCACAGAGAAATCTTTCTCTTCCTACTCCATTGGAGTGATCATCGCCTTGCGGGCAGGGGCCTCGATGCTCTCTCGTATTTCACTGGGAGCTCTGAGCAAGCGGTATTCAACGAAGCAGATCTTGATTGTGAGTAACTGTTTCTCTGTTGTGGCATGCGGTGCGATGGCCTTTATCTCCAATGTCTGGCTCCTTGCAATCGTAGTCTTTATTGCAGGTTTCGCACTCGGCGTGGGACAGCCGCTAACGATGTCTCTCGTCTCCCAGGCAACGAAGCCGGAGGAGCGAGCAATCGCAGTCTCTGCACGCCTGACTGGAAATCGCTTTGGCCAATTCATCATCCCAGCAGGTGCTGGAGCAGTTGCTGCCTCATCGGGAACGAGCGCAGTCTTTATCGCCCTCTCTGCCCTCCTTGCTACAACCTTCCTCACTCCACAGGGATAAATGC
>JBEEOC010000002.1:0-10792 GCA_041191845.1 Actinomycetota bacterium
TTGGTTGAAGATATCCATGATGATGCAGTTTGGATTCCACGTAATTCATTTGGCTCTCAAGCTATCACCGCACTCAATGCGGTTCACGGCGAACTAGTAACGGTGGTGAAGGCATGACAACAGCAGAGCTCCTCGGACAAGATCCGGCATGGCTGGTTGCAGTAAAGGCAGTACTTGTCTTTGCAATCTGTGTTCTCTCCACCTTGATGGCAGTCTGGACTGAGCGTCGCGTCCTCGCAAAGATGCAGCAGCGCACCGGTCCTAACCGCGTTGGTCCATTTGGACTTCTGCAATCACTTTCAGATGGCGTCAAGCTTGCACTGAAAGAGGACATCATTCCCGCTGCCGCAGATAAGGTCGTCTTTATCGCAGCGCCAATCATCGCTGCTGCGATGTGTTTCATGTCTTTTGCAGTGATTCCAATGACTGGCGTAGTCACACTCTTTGGTCGTGAGACTGCAATGCAGCTCACCGATCTTCCAGTCGGTGTTCTCTATATCTTGGCTGTGACATCAATCGGCGTCTATGGCGTTGTCCTTGCTGGTTGGTCATCAGGTTCTACCTACCCACTCCTTGGTGGACTTCGCTCAAGCGCGCAGGTCATCTCTTATGAAGTGGCGATGGGTCTCTCACTCGTTGCAGTCTTTATCTATGCCGGTTCGATGTCGACCTCAGATATCGTCGCATCACAGCATGGACATATCTGGAACGTCGTTGTCCTCTTCCCATCATTTGTAATCTATGTGATCTCAATGGTGGGCGAGACAAACCGTGCACCATTCGACTTAGCTGAAGCTGAAGGTGAGCTCGTTGGTGGATTCCACACCGAATACTCATCACTGAAGTTCGCTCTCTTCTTCCTTGCAGAGTATGTCAACATCATTGCGGTCTCAGCGCTTGCAACGACTCTCTTCCTTGGTGGCTACCACGCACTTCCAGGCCTTGGCTTCACTGAAAGTTGGCTCGGTGGTTGGTTTGGAATCGTCTGGTTCTTCCTAAAGGTCAACTTCTTCTTCTTTATCTTTATGTGGCTCCGTGCATCGCTGCCACGTCTTCGCTATGACCAGTTTATGAAGTTTGGCTGGAAGGTCCTTATTCCTGCATCACTTCTCTGGATCATGATCGTTGCCTCACTTCGAGTCATTCAGCAGAACGGTGCCTCTCGCACAGTAGCTCTCGCATTTGCTCTCGGCATCGTCCTCATCGTCATGGCAATCACCTCACTCTTTGAGAAGTCAAAGAAGGAGGCGCGTAAGCCACAGCCAGAAGGCGCAGCACCAGATTTCCCACTGCCACAACTTCCTGGCGTCTCATCATTTAGTGCGACATCTCAGTCAATTACAACCCAGGCACCAACTTCAGGAGGCACCAATGAGTAATTCATTAGAACCAAAGAAGTCTGGCGCTGCTAAAGACATCAACGATGTCTCCTATGTTGAGGTAGAGCAGCCAGGGCCAGCTCCCCTTGGAAAGCAGGCGCTCGGTTTCTGGGTCACCTTCAAGACGATGTTTAAGAAGAACCTCAGCGTTCAATATCCAGATGTGAAGGCTCCAACTGAAGAGCGTTTCCACGGACGCCACCAGCTCAACCGCCACCCAGATGGACTTGAGAAGTGCATCGGATGTGAACTTTGTGCATGGGCATGTCCGGCAGATGCGATCTATGTTGAAGGTGGAAATAACACACCAGGCAATCAGGTCTCTCCGGGAGAGCGCCATGGTGCGGTCTATCAGATCAACTATCTTCGCTGCATCTTCTGCGGTCTCTGTGTTGAAGCTTGTCCAACTCGCGCCCTCACAATGACAAATGAGTATGAACTTGCCGATGAATCACGCGAGAAGTTGATCTTTGAAAAGGAAGATCTCCTTGCTCCACTTCGTGCAGGAATGGTGATGCCACCACATCCGATGTATCCAGGAATGGATGAGAACAACTACTACCGCGGTGAAGTCAAAGCTTCCGATCCATCACAGGGTCCAATCTTCGATGGCACAACAGCGGGGGAGGATAAGTAATGGTTATTCAGACTCCAGAGGCAGTGATGTTCTGGATCCTTGCTCCTGTTGCAGTTCTTGCAGCGCTCGGAATGTTGCTGGTGAAGAAAGCTGTTCACTCAGCTCTCCTCCTCGCATGGGTCATGATCACTCTTGCTATCTTCTATATCGCTCAAGAAGCGCTCTTCTTGGGAATTGTTCAGATTGTTGTCTATACCGGCGCAGTCATGATGCTCTTCCTCTTTATCTTGATGCTCGTCGGTGTTGATGCATCTGATTCTTTGACTGAGACCATTAAGGGTCTTCGTCCTATTGCAATTACTGCGGCGATTGGCTTCGGTGGCTTGATGGTCTCACTCATCGGCCGCGCAACAATTGGTCGTAAGCCAGTTGGACTCGAGGCAGCTAACGCTGATGGAAATGTTCAAGGAATTGCAAAGCTGCTCTTCTCGGATTATGTCTGGCCATTTGAGGTCATCTCAGCGCTTCTAATTACTGCAGCTCTCGGTGCAATGGTCCTTGCTCATCATCAGCGCACAATTGCTCGCCCAACTCAGCGCGAGAGCGCAATTGCTCGCTTCCGCACCGGCTCACTTGCCCAGACTGCCGGCCTTCCAGGTCCTGGTGTCTATGCCCGCCACAACGCAGTAGATGTTCCAGCGCTCCTTCCAGATGGAACTCCAGCGCCAACATCGATCTCTGCAACCCTTAAGGCCCGCGGTGACATGCTTGAGTCAAGCCAGTTCCAGCTCGATGTTGTCGATACCACTGTTGTGGAGGAGAAGTAATGAATCCATATAACTACCTCTACCTCTCAGCAATTCTCTTCACCATCGGCGCTATCGGTGTTGTGGTCCGCCGCAATGCGATCGTTGTCTTTATGTGCATTGAGCTGATGCTCAATGCAGCAAACCTTGCTTTTGTTACCTTCTCTCGCATCAATGGAACTTTGGATGGACAGGTCACGGCCTTCTTCACCATGGTCGTTGCTGCCTGTGAAGTAGTAGTTGGTCTAGCCATTATCGTGGCGATTTATCGCTCACGCCGATCAGCATCTGTCGATGATGCTAGTTTGTTGAAGCGATAACTATGAATGCATCTTCATCACTTGTATATCTGATTGCGCTGCCGCTCTTCGGCGCTGCAACACTTCTGCTCGGCGGTCGCCGCACAGATAAGTGGGGACACCTCTTTGCGACAGCGATGGCAGCTAGCTCATTTGGAGTTGGCCTCTATCAACTCACTGCGATGCTTGGACGCTCTACCGAAGAGCGCGCCATTACCCAGAAGCTCTTCTCCTGGATAGTTGTCGGAGATTTCAATGTTGATGCTGCGCTCTTGCTCGATCAACTCTCAATCTGTTTCGTTCTCCTCATTACAGGTGTAGGAACGTTGATTCATATCTACTCCATCTCCTATATGGCGCACGATCCAAACCGCCGTCGCTTCTTTGCATACCTCAACCTCTTTATTGCAGCGATGTTGCTCTTAGTTCTCGGTAATTCATACCTCAACCTCTATGTTGGCTGGGAGGGTGTGGGCCTTGCCTCATACCTCTTGATCGGTTTCTGGAATCAGAAGCCTGCCTATGCAACTGCCTCAAAGAAGGCATTTGTGATGAACCGCGTGGGAGATATGGGTCTCTCATTTGCCATCATGATCGCATTTGCAACTCTCGGTACTACTTCTTTTGAAGGCGTAGCAGAGCATGCCCACCATGCATCTGAGGCAGCTCTGACTGCAATTGGAATCATGCTCGTCGTCGCAGCAGCTGGTAAGTCAGCGCAATTCCCACTCCAGGCATGGCTTGGCGATGCGATGGCTGGCCCAACCCCAGTATCTGCACTGATTCACGCAGCAACGATGGTGACCGCGGGTGTCTACCTCATCGTTCGCTCTAACTTCATCTTCGAGGCAGCCCCAACTGCCCAACTCGTAGTCGTTATCGTTGGTGCAATCACTTTGATCTTCGGTGCCTTGATCGGTACTGCTAAAGATGACATTAAGAAGGCGCTTGCTGCATCAACAATGTCTCAGATTGGTTACATGATCTTGGCAGCAGGACTTGGTCCAGTTGGTTATGTCTTTGCAATCATGCACCTTCTTACCCACGGATTCTTCAAGGCGAGCATGTTCCTCGGTGCAGGCTCTGTCATGCATGGCATGAACGATGAAGTGAATATGCGTAAGTTTGGAAATCTCCGTAAATTTATGCCGATCACATTTATCACCTTCGGCCTTGGATACCTAGCGATTATCGGTGTTCCACCATTCGCCGGTTTCTACTCCAAGGATGGAATTATCGAAACTGCATTTAATGCAGGTGGCGTAAAGGGATTGATTCTCGGAGGAACAGCTCTCCTCGGTGCAGCAATTACCGCTTTTTATATGTCTCGCGTCATGATCCTTACCTTCACAAGTAAGGCGCGTTGGGATGACGATGCCCATCCACATGAATCTCCTGCATTGATGTTGATTCCAATCGGAATTCTCTCTATCGGCTCCATTGCTTCAGGTTTCCTCCTTAAGCAGGGCGATGCGCTTGCCAACTGGCTCAACCCAGTATTTGGTGAGCATGGCGAACACCATGAGGAGCATATGTTTGAGCCGATTGTGGTTTCAGCGATGGCTCTCACAGCAGTTGCTATTGGTGTGACTATCGCACTTCGCAAATATCAATTTGCTGAGATTTCTAAGGATGCTCCTGAGAATGTCTCGATCTTTACCCGTTGGGCTCGCAAGGATCTTGGACAAGATTCGCTCAATGAGGCGATTTTTATGCGCCCTGGCCAGGCTCTCACCGGACTCTTGGTGAAGACTGATGAGAAGGTAGTCGATGGCGCAGTTCGTGGCGTCGGTCGCATGGCGATTGGATCGGGTGCGGCCTTGCGTAAATCACAGAGTGGCTTTGCACGTGCATATGCAGCGTTCATTCTTATTGGTGCGGTCGCCTTGATCGCTGGAATCTGGGTGGTCACACAATGAGTTCACTAGTCACACTGGGTCTTCTGCCGCTCCTAGGAGCGCTCCTTGTTGGAGTACTTCCAAGCGATAACGTCCTTCGCATTAAGCAGGCTGCTCTCGCCTCCACAATCATCACTGCGCTCTTCGGAATCTTCCTTGCAACACGTTTCGTTGCTGAAGATACAGCGCTCCAATTTGTGCAAAAGAGTGAGTGGATTCCATCCTTTGCAATCAACTTCTCTGTCGGCATTGATGGGCTAGCGCTTGTTCTGATTGTGATGTCAGTGATCTTGACACCAATCGTTGTCCTTGCTGGTTGGAATGAGTCAGAGGGTGGCCGTTGGTCCCCAAAGGTTTTCTACATCCTCATCCTCGTCCTTGAGACAATGATGATCGGCGTCTTCTCGGCGACCGATGTATTCCTCTTCTATGTCATCTTTGAGGCGATGTTGATTCCGGTCTACTTCCTCATCGGTGGTTATGGCTCAGGGGAGCGGGCAGCTGCTGCTGTGAAGTTCCTTCTCTATAGCCTCTTCGGTGGCCTCTTGATGCTCGCATCGATTATTGGAATCTATGTAGTCTCAAGCAATGCGGGATATGCAAGCTTCGATATTACAGAGCTGGCAGATCTCCACACTGTGATGAGCCCAATGACTCAGAACCTTCTCTTCCTCGGCTTCTTCATCGCCTTTGCAATTAAGGCACCGCTCTGGCCGCTTCACACCTGGCTTCCAGATGCAGCCAAGGCCGGAACACCTGGAACATCTGTCTTGCTTCTTGGCGTGCTCGATAAGGTCGGAACATTTGGAATGATCCGCTTCTGCATCGCGCTCTTTCCTGATGCAAGCAAGACCTTTACTCCGCTCATCATTGTGCTCTCTGTGATCTCGATTCTCTATGGTGCATTCCTTGCCATTGGAGCTCGCGACCTCAAGCGCTTGATTGCTTACACATCGATCTCTCACTTCGGATTCATCACCATGGGAATCTTTGCGATGACAACCCAGGGTCATTCAGGCGCTGCGCTCTATATGTTCAACCACGGCTTCTCCACTGCAGCCCTCTTTATCGTGGGTGGTTGGATGATTGCTCGTCGCGGTTCATCGACTATTGCTGATTTCGGTGGCCTCCAGCGCATCACCCCGGTAATGGCATGGATGTTCTTTATTGCAGGTATGTCATCACTGGCACTACCTGGTCTATCGAGCTTCGTCTCTGAGTTCTTGGTTCTCGTGGGAACCTTCACCCGCTATCCAGTAGCGGCAGTGATTGCAACCTTCGGAATCGTTCTCGCTGCGCTCTATATCTTGATCCCAGTGCAGCGCGCACTCCACGGTCCAACAACTCCGGGTAATGAGAATCTTCCTGATCTCAATCTGCGCGAGAAGATTGCAATCGCACCAGTTGTGGCAGTAATTGTTGCCTTCGGTTTCTATCCTCAACCATTGCTGAACATCATTAATCCAGCAGCTGCTCAAGTTATTGAGAACGCTGGCTTTACCGATCCAGCTCCAACAGAGATTGCAGGTAAGTAAATGACCTTTACAGCCCCAGTACTCGAATATTCGCTTCTAGCGCCGATGCTGATTGTTCTTGCCGGAGCAATCATCGGAGTCTTGATCGAGGCATTTGCTCGCGCAAGCGTTCGACCAACCGCTCAACTCTTTGTCTCTGTGACAGCGATTGTGATGGCTTTGGCTCAACTGATCATGATCCGTGGCGAAGGCTCCACAACCCCAGCGATGGCAACTCTTACCTTCGATGGCGCTGGCGTCATCCTTCAGGGAACGATCCTTATCATCGCCTTGATCTCAATCTTCTTGATCGCAGATCAAGATAACTTCACTGCAGCAGCCGCAGCAGTTCCGGGATCTGTTGAGGAGCGTCAAGCGCTCCAGGCGCGCGTGCGCGTTACTGAGGTCTTCCCACTCACACTCTTCGCTGTTGCCGGAATGATGATCTTTACCGTGGCAAGTGATCTGATCACGCTCTTTGTTGCTCTGGAAGTTCTCTCACTCCCGCTCTATCTCATGGCTGGTCTCTCACGATATCGCCGTATGGCATCGCAAGAGGCAGCTCTGAAGTACTTCCTTCTCGGAGCGTTCTCATCAGCATTCTTCCTCTTCGGCGCTGCATTCCTCTATGGATACTCCGGAAGCCTCACCTTTGCAGGTATTCAGGCTGCGGTGACAGGTGGAGCTGGCAATGATGTCTTCTTGCTCATCGGCATCGCATTTATCGCAGTGGGCTTGCTCTTTAAGATCGGTGCATTCCCATTCCATGCCTGGTCACCCGATGTCTATCAAGGTTCTCCGACTGCAATCACAGCTTTTATGGCAGCGGCCACAAAGGTTGCAGCATTTGGTGCAATCCTTCGCATCTTCTATGTCGCATTTGCTAATGCGCAGTGGCAGTGGCGCCCAGCTCTCATCGTGATTGCAATTGTTACGATGGTCTTTGGTTCACTTGTTGCTATCGCTCAGAAGGATGTTAAGCGCATGCTCGCTTACTCATCGATCGCCCATGCTGGCTTCTTGCTCTCTGGTGTGATCGCGCTGAGCAAATCAGGTCTTGATTCAACGCTCTTCTATCTCCTCGCCTATGGCATCGCAACAGTGGGTGGCTTTGCTATCGTCACCCTCATTCGCGACTCAGCTGGTGAGGTAACAGATCTCAATCGCTGGAGCGGTCTTGGAAAGCGTTCTCCTATCGTCGCTGGAACTTTCGCATTCTTCCTCCTTGCATTTGCAGGCATCCCGCTTACATCAGGATTTATCGGAAAGTTCTCCATCTTCTCAGCTGCCTATCAATCAGGAAGCCTGGCGATCTTGATTGCCGGTGTTCTCTCCTCAGCGATTGCTGCCTTCTTCTATATCCGAGTCATCGTCTTGATGTTCTTTAAGGATCCAGTAGAAGATGGAACAAGCGTTGTGATTCCATCTGGATTAACTACGCTGACAATCGCATTCTCTGCAGTTGCAACACTTGCACTCGGAATCTTCCCAGCGCCGGTGATTGACTTCATCGCATCCACCGCAGTATTCCTCCGCTAATGGCCACCACACCTTCTGCCGGATTAGGTATACCTGGTATGGCACCTGCCCTTGAGGCAGAGCTGACAACCAGTATGGCCGCGGTGGAGGCGTTGTTACATAGCCATATCCAAGGAAAGTATCCATTAGTAGAAGAGACCTCTCGCCACCTTGTGGCAGCAGGGGGCAAGCGGTTACGCCCACTTCTGACCATCTTGGCCTCCCACTATGGCGATAAGGGCCGTAAGGGGATTATCGAATCTGCTGCTGTCTGCGAACTCACTCACGTGGCAACTCTCTATCACGATGATGTGATGGATGAGGCGCCACTTCGCCGCGGAGTTCAGAGCGCCAATAGCCGGTGGGGCAATACCGTTGCCATTCTTACCGGTGATTACCTCTTTGCAAAGGTTTCGGCGCTCCTTGCCGATATCGGACCAGAGGCGGTCAGACTTCAGGCACACACCTTTGAACGACTTGTAATCGGCCAGATTATGGAGACTCAAGGACCTGCTGCTGGAGTAGATCCACTTGAGCATTATCTTGGAGTTGTTGCAGATAAGACGGGATCGTTGATTGCAGCCTCTGCACGATTTGGTGCGATGGTCTCTGGTGCTCCAGATGAGATTAAGGAGACGCTGACAATCTTCGGCGAGAAGATCGGCGTTGCCTTCCAACTTGTCGATGATGTTATCGACATCGCATCTGAATCATTTGAATCAGGTAAGACACCAGGAACAGATCTCCGTGAAGGTGTTCCTACTCTTGTCACACTCAATGTCATCTCTATGAATCGCCCTGAAGATGCTGAGTTAATCGCACTTCTTAAGGCACCGATTAAGGATGAGAATCTCGTGCAGCGCGTGATTAAAGAACTTCGCGCTCATCCTGCACTTGAGCTCTCTCGTCAGCAGACTTTGCAATATGCCCATGATGCCCGTAAGGCGCTGGGACCACTTCCTGTTAATGATGTGACAGGTGCGCTCTACTCGCTATGCGACGCTATTATCGATCGTACGGCCTGATCTCAAAAGATCAATTGCCAACGCAATCAGTGCACACCAGATAATCGCAAAACCAACCCAACGCGCAGTCGGCATATCCTCATGGCGGATCCAGACCCCAATAGAGAATTGGATTGTGGGGGTGATGTATTGGAGAAGTCCGATGACTGTGTAGGGAAGGCGGGTTGTTGAACCGTTGAAGAGTAAGAGTGGAATAGCGGTTATTGCTCCCGCGCTCACCAGCAGCAGAGTCAGCCCCACGCTATGGCCAAATTGACCGGTGCCATTGCTCTGCAAGATGAGCAAGAATGTGACATATGGGATAAAGCTGAGCATCGTCTCGATCGTCAGCCCCTCAAGTGCGCCTAAACCAAGGACTTTCTTAATCACTCCATAGCTACCCCATGAGAGAGCCAGGGCGAGTGCAATCCATGGAAGTCGTCCATAATCAATAGTCAGAACTGCAACTCCCACCGTTGCAATTCCAACGGCCACCCATTGACCGATGCGCATCTTCTCTTTGAGAAGGAGAACGCCGAAGGCGATGATGACAAGGGGGTTGATGTAGTAACCAAGTGATGCCTCAACCACATGCTCTGAATTTGTCGCCCAGATGTAAACGATCCAATTGATAGAGATAAGGGCAGAGGTGGCGAGGAGGCCAAAGAAGATTCGAGGCTTCTTTATCTGCGAGATCGTATGGCGCAATTTCCGATGGAAGGCGAGGACAATCAGACAGAAAACAAGAGTCCAGACTGCCCGATGGGCGACAATCTCATAGGCGCTGGCAGGTTTAAGGAGCGGCCAGTAAAGCGGAAAGAGCCCCCAGAGAATATAGGCGCTTAAACCAAAGATTAATCCGAGGGATCTCTCGCTTCTATCTGCCATTAGCGATAGTTAGTAAATTGCACGGCGAAGTCGAAAGGACCCTCTTTGATTTGTGCAATAGCATCTTGGAGATCATCGCGGCTCTTTGATGAGACGCGGAGCTCATCGCCTTGAATCTGAGTCTTAATTGATTTTGGTCCCTCATCACGGAGAAACTTTGCAATCTTCTTCGCATTCTCAGTTGAGATGCCTTCCTTCAAAGAACATGCGATCTTATAAACCTTGCCAGAGAGTTGTGGTTCGCCGGCATCGAGGTGCTTGAGTGAGACGCCGCGCTTGATCATCTTCTCCTTGACTACTTCTAGTGCTGCCTTGGCGCGCTCTTCTGTCCCTGCCTCAATCTTGATTGTCTCGCCGGAGAGCTCGACGGTGGTGCCGGTATTCTTAAAATCAAAGCGGGTATCGATTTCACGGATAGCCTGATTGATTGCGTTATCGAGCTCCATCCGGTCGATCTTCGAAACTACGTCAAAACTGCTGTCAGCCATTGTTTTTGGCCCTCTCTCTAGTGGTATGCCGTGAAAAGGAAGGACGATTTTTCATCCTTATGAGCCTAAGGTATCCTTTCCGCTCGTACTACCAAAGCGCCGCAACGCTTAAATCACGACCCTGGCGGGTTGCCCGAGCGGCCAATGGGAGGGGACTGTAAATCCCCCGGCTCTGCCTTCGAAGGTTCAAATCCTTCACCCGCCACCAAGATAGGACCTGTCATGCACATGTTGCACGGCAGGTTTTTTCTATCTCCCTCATACACTTTTAAGAGTTCAGAGATCTCGGCCGAAGGTGGTCAGAGAAGGTTTGAGGGGGAGTCAGATGGAGAGTGGATTGAAGCAGTGCCCATATTGCGCTGAAGATATTAAGGCAGAGGCAATCCTCTGCCGTTTCTGCGGAAAGAGCCTGACTGCAACA
>JBEEOC010000003.1:0-11759 GCA_041191845.1 Actinomycetota bacterium
TCCACCAAGAAGTGCGTATGGATTGAGGAGATTGAAGAATCCACCAACATATTCAAGGTATCCATCGGCAGATTTCTCAATCGGAACACCACGAACGATATTTGCAAAGGCAACGCCCCAGAGCAACGCTGGCAGGAATGATGCGATAACAATGGCAACATCCCAGCGCTGGCGCCACTGAGCCTTTCCATACTTACTGCGGTATTCAAAGGCAACGCCTCGAATAATCAGCGATGTAAGGATCAGGAAGAGTGGCAGATAAAAGCCGCTAAAGAGCGTTGCATACCACTCAGGGAAGGCAGCAAAGGTCGCACCTCCTGCTACCAATACCCACACCTCATTTCCATCCCACACTGGGCCAAGGGTGGTCAGCACTGCACGTCGATCAGCTTCATTCTTTGAGACAAAGGGAAGAAGCACACCGACTCCGAAGTCAAAACCTTCCAAGATGAAGTAACCGACCCAGAGCACTGCGATCAGTAAGAACCAGATTGTTTGAAGAGTTTCTAATGACATAGTCCTGTCCTCCCTTAGTAGCTCATCACGAGTGGTTTATCTGAGCTTCCACCGAGTTGTGGATTCTCATAATCGAGTTCTGGAGCAGGTCCGTTCTTGATTACCTTGAGAGTCAGACCAACCTCTATCACAGCAAGAACTCCATAGAGCAATGTAAATACGATCATGGTGAAGAGAACGCTTCCTGCTGAAACCACGGCACTAACACCATCTTCTGTTCTCATCAATCCGAATACAGCCCATGGCTGTCGCGCTGTCTCTGTGAAGATCCAACCAAAGGATGTGGCAGCTAATGGGATAAATGGCATCGCAATCATGGAGCGGATGAACCATCGACCTTCTGGAAGCTCTCCACCTTTGCGAGTGCGCCATAAGGTGAAGATTGCGAGGAAGAATGCAACCGCACCAAAGCCGATCATCAAACGGAATGACCAATAAGCAAGCGGAATATTCGGGGTGTAATCACCAGCACCATATTTCTGGTCATATTGGGCTTCTAGGTCGTTAACGCCTTCCACTGTTGATCCGAAATCACCGGTTGCCAGGAATGAAAGAACTGATGGGATATCAATCTGAAAGACAGGGCGTGATCCATCGAGAGTTCCCACGGTAAAGAGTGAGAATGGCGCAGAGTCTGTAGTTTCGTAGAGCGCCTCTGCCGCAGCCATCTTCATCGGTTGTTGCTCAGTCATCACCTTTCCGATGGCATCACCAGATACTCCAACGAGGACGAAGGAGATGATTACTGTGACAAGACCTGTTTTGAGAGTTGGACGTGCCATCTCTGAATCCTTCTTCTTCAAGAGCAGGTAGGCGGAGATTCCTGCCATAAATGCTCCCGCTGCAAAGAAAGCAGATGGGATTGTATGGAGGAAAGTAACAATCGCAGTCTTCTGGAAGAGGACTTCAAAGATGTTTGTCAGCTCTGCTCGATTCCGCTCGGTATTGATTGTGTATGCAACAGGGTGCTGCATCCAAGAGTTGGCGGCCAAGATGAAATAAGCAGAAAGTAGGGTTCCGGTTGCTGCTAGCCAGATTGTTGCAAGGTGCAACTTCTTTGGCAGGCGATCCCAACCGAATATCCAAAGACCTAAGAATGTTGATTCAAGGAAGAAAGCAAGTAAACCTTCCATTGCTAGTGGGGCTCCGAAGATATCGCCGACAAATCGTGAGTATGTTGACCAGTTCATTCCGAACTGGAACTCCTGAACAATTCCAGTCACAACACCGATAGCGAAGTTAATAAGGAATAACTTTCCGAAAAACTTAGTCGCTCGTAGGTATTTGAGATTGTTATTTCGATACCACGCTGTTTGTAGGCCTGCCACTAAGAATCCAAGACCGATTGTGATCGGCACAAATAGGAAGTGATAGACAGTGGTGATAGCGAATTGCCATCTGGCGAGATCTAATGCGTTCATTACGCTCTCCATTTCTTACATCTCCACTACAGATGTAGTGGATTCCTGCATGTCTCTATCTTCCGCCTGCCCCAATCTCATTTCTCTCACTTTTGCTGTAGCCCGCCTCACACCGCATTTTTTACGCGTAAAAATGAGAGGGCTGGCACTCCCGTCTCACGGATTGGCTCAATCTGCCTCCCTCTTGATACCCTTTCCGCCTACTCACCGCCCGAGCGGCTGGGTTTCACCACGATATTAAGGAGTACCGCTGTGGCATCAACATGCGACATCTGTGGCAAGGGTCCAAGCTTTGGAAATAACGTTTCACACTCACAGGTGAAGACACGTCGTCGCTGGAATCCAAATATTCAGCGTGTAAAGACTCTCGTAAAAGGCGCATCAAAGCGTCAGAACGTCTGCACCTCATGCCTCAAGGCTGGCAAGGTTGCACGCGCCTAATTACATCTAAAAGCTTTAAGCGAAATGGCTCCAGGAAACTGGGGCCATTTTCATTTCCCCATCTCGATTGATTGCAACAATCCCCTCACCGGCAACAACTCTTCCGATCGCAAGACCTGGCAAATCTCTGCCTGTTGCAAGAAGTGCGTGATCCTCTCCCCCCTGAAGAATCCAACTCCAGAGCTCTGCTCCCATTTCATCGGCCAGCTGTTTTAGTTCACTGAATTCACTATCGCCTTCAATCAGCGTTGTATCTATCTCAAACCTGACTCCAGAGGCCTTTGCCATCTGAGCACCTTGAATCATCACCGCATCGCTCACATCAGAGAGCGAGGTTGCGCGAGAGAAATCAATCTCGCGATCTAGCGTCGGCGCTTTGTATTCGCGCACCGCCTTCTTGGCAGATGGTGACTCTGATGTGATGCCTTTGCTCAAAATCGCAAGTCCTGCAGCAGACCATCCGGTGAGGGATGAGAGATAGATGAAATCCCCCACAACCGCACCGGATCTCTTGATTGCATGATCGGTGTGGCCGACGGCGGTGATAGTAATCGCAAGGGTGGAAGATCTGGCGAGATCTCCGCCAACAACAATTGCACCCGCCTCTCTGGCTTGATCTGCAATTCCCTTACCTAAATCACCGATCCACTCGAGCGATTCGCTCCCAGTTAACGTTGCAGCGACCAGGAGATAGTCACACTCTCCATTCATCGCCAGCACATCGGCAATATTGGCAGCTGCAACCCGCCTTCCGATCTCGTAACCGCTCGACCAATCTGTGCGGAAGTGAACCCCGTTGACAGCAAGGTCGGTAGTCAAAATCTGCTGGCCTACGCCTCTGACGAGAGCAGCATCATCTCCAATCGCAATCTCAAGGCGCGGGTCGCTCGTTGCAAAGATCTGAGCGAGAAGCTCGATGACCTGCTCCTCGGACCAGCCTGCCCTCGAATTACTCATGGTCAGAAACCTATCTCATGAGGTACGGTGGGCATATGAACGTACAGGCATATATCTTGATTCAGACCGATGTCGGCAAGGCATCCTCAGTTACCGCTGCTATCGCTGCTATTCCAGGCGTTACCTTGGCAGAGGGAATCACAGGTCCTTACGATGTCATCATGCGCGCAGAAGCGAGCACTATGGAGGAGTTCGGACGTCTCATCCTCTCTAAGGTGCAGGCAGTTCCAGGAATTACAAGAACTCTCACCTGTCCAGTAACTGGCTGATTTAGCCTAAGAGAGTTGTGATCACTTCCTTATAGGAAACTCCGCTAGCTGCCCACATCTTCGGAAATGCTGATGTCGGCGTAAAGCCTGGCATGGTATTGATCTCATTGATGATGATTTCATTTGTTGGAGTCACAAAGAAATCGACTCGGGCCAATCCACTTGCTCCAATAGCTTTAAATGCCTTCACCGCGTATTCGCGAATGGCGCGATTAACGAGTGGATCAAATGGTGCAGGGATATCTATTCGTGTAGCCCCATCGAGATATTTGGCTTCAAAATCATAAAACTCAAAGTGGGGATCGATCCAGACCTTCCCTGGGATTGATGCCTTAACTTCTCTACCTACTTGCAGAACTGCGCATTCGACTTCAGCGCCCGCAATCGCCTTCTCAATAAGCACCTTGGAATCATAGGAAAGCGCTTCCGCCATAGCAGCAGGCAGGTCTTGGTAATCCTTGACCTTCACCGTGCCACGGCTGGATCCTCCGCGAGCTGCCTTTACAAAGATAGGAAGTCCAAGCTCCTTTACTGATTCTGTAATCTCGTGTGGCTTAGATTTCCACTTATCTACTGTGACTGTTTTTCCTGGTGCGCCTTGGATGCCATGGCGAGCAAAAGCAATCTTTGACTCTGCCTTATCCATCGCAATCTCAGATGCTGCAGCAGCGCTTCCCACATACTTAATGCCAACCAAAGCTAACTCACGCTGTAGTTCTCCATCTTCACCATAAGTTCCGTGTAAGACGGGGAAAATGCGGTCAATCGGAAGTTTCTCACCATTGCAGCTCAATCCCCCACGAGTACGAATGACCTCTGGGTAATTGCCGGTAATCGATGGAAGACGCTTGTTCTGCATCGCCAGCGGATAATCAAATGGAAGCAACATCCACTTACCTTGCCGAGTAATTCCAATGAGGATTGGTTCGTATTTTGAGCGATCGATAGCCGAGAGAACGCCTGCAGCTGAAAGACATGAAATCTCATGTTCACTACCTGGCCCACCACAGAGGATCGCTACATTCTTCTTCATCGGATGAAATTCTCTGCCTTTGTCGTAATCTCCATCAGACGCTGGAGGGCCTGCTCAGGAGTGAGCGAGCCATTAACGATATCGGCAACTGATTCAATAACTGGAACTTCAATACCAACTCGGTGGGCGATTTCTACAACGGCACCGGCAGATGCCACTCCCTCAACAGTTTTAGCCACTTTCTCGCGGGCAACTGCCATCGATCCTGAGCTGCCAAGAATCTCACCGAAGGTGCGATTACGTGAGAGTGGTGAACCACAGCTGGCCACGAGATCGCCCATTCCGGCAAGGCCTGCGGCAGTCAATGGATCTGAGCCATGGGCGGCGCAGAGTCTGGCAACTTCGTTAAGTCCACGGGTAATCAACATCGCTTGGGTATTTTCACCAAATCCCATACCGATAGAGATTCCAACTGAGAGTGCGATGACAGATTTGATAGCACCGGCCAACTCACATCCCATCACATCGGTTGAGGTGTAGGTGCGGTAGTAAGGAGTGCGGAAAAGCTCACGAATATAATCAGCTAGCTCCTGCGTGCTGGCAGCGGCTACCGCTCCCGCAGGTTGGCGCAACACCAGCTCATCAGCCAAGTTAGGTCCGGTGATTACCCCCACCTTCTTAACGCCCCACATCTGCTCGATGATTTCAGTCATGCGCATCTGGGTACTGATCTCAATACCTTTCAGCGTACTTATTACCACCGCATCAGGTGAGATATAACTGCGCCACTCCTCCAGCATCGCTCGCAACTGTTGGGCCGGAATCGCTAAAACATATGTCGATGCATGATCAAAGGCTTCTTTGATATCAGAGCTTGCCTTCAGACCTTCCGGCAATACATGGTGATCGAGATACTTTGTATTGGTGTGCCTAGTATTGATCTCATCAACGACTTCGTTACTTCTACCCCACAAGAGCACATCGTTGCCAGCATCATGGAGAACCTGAGCCATGGTTGAACCCCAAGCACCTGCTCCAAATACCGTGACGCGCTCTGACATTACTTCTCTCGTCTCTTTCGCTCAGACTTCTTAAAGTTTCCAGTGCGTGGAAGGTTTGAGGTGTGAGGGTCAAAGATAATTGAAGGGCGCTTCTCGCCACGCATATCTTCGAGCATCACAGTGATTGCTCGCATAATTTCAGCAGTTGCTTCAATCAGCGCTTGTGGGTCTTCATGCTTACCCTTCCAGGCAGAGAGATCTACTGGTTTGCCCACGCGCATCTCGATCGTCTTTCGAGGGAAGAGATAGATGCGATTGGTGTAACGAGGAAGAATCTTCTGTGAACCCCATTGCGCAATGGGAATGACTGGCGTGTCAGTTGCAAGGGCAAGGCGAGCACAACCAGTCTTGGCAATCATGGGCCAGAGATCTTCATCTCGAGTCAGCGTTCCTTCAGGATAGACACCTAAGAGATGGCCCTTCTCCAGCAAAATCTTTGCGTGGTCAACCGCTTTACGGGCATCGCTCGTCTCGCGCTCGACAGGTATCTGCCCTGCCGCAAGGAGAACCTTTCCTACTACCGGAACCTTGAAGACTCCAGACTTTCCTAGATACCTCGGTGCGCGTCCATTGCTATAAAGAAGATCTGTGAGCACTAAGACATCGGCATACGAGAGATGGTTGGAGGCGACAATCGCTCTTCCACTCTTCGGAATATTCTCCACTCCAAGCCAATCGCGCTTCATGATCACTCGAAATATCGGAATGATGATGGAGGTCCAAAACTTAAAGGCGAAGTTGGTCCCTAGCGGATAGCCCTTAGGTGGGTCATAAGAAACCTTGAATTCAGCCATATCCCAATTCTATGTGTGAAAAGCAGAAATGGAGCCGGCTTTCGCCGACTCCATTTCAATTAAGTTCAGTAATGAACTTGAAGAATTACTTCTTCTTCTTTGCTGCAGCCTTCTTAACGACCTTCTTAGCTGCTGGCTTCTTCTTTGCAGGAGCCTTCTTAGCAACCTTCTTAGCTGCTGCCTTCTTCGCAGGCTTCTTAGCTGCTGCCTTCTTCGCTGCTGGCTTTGCAGCAGGCTTAGCAACTGGCTTTACCTCTGGCTTTGGTGCTGGACCAAGCTTGCGGTCTCCTGCGATAACTTCCTTGAGTGCCTTTGCAGGGAGGAAGCGTGCCTTCTTTGATGCCTTGATCTTGATTGTCTCGCCTGTGAATGGGTTGCGTCCCATACGTGCCTTGCGATCAACCTTCTTGAACTTACCGAAGTCGTTGATCATGACATCGTTGCCTGCAGCCATGTTGCGGACGATTGTGTCAAAAACGATATCTACAGCGTGAGCTGCTTCCTTCTTGCTGCCGTTGAAGTGTGGGGCCAACGCAGCGATGAACTGGGCCTTATTCATTGATTTCCCCTAAGTTTTACGCGTAAATAATTAAGCTTTTGCTTAACTGCGTAAAACTTAAACCTTTATTAGGGGTGAGAGCGTTATTGCGTTGCGCGTGTCGCACTTTTTTATTTCTCGTTTTTTCCACTTTTTATGCGTAAAAAACTCTCATTCTCTCCTTGAGACTTTTATGAATAGGATCTGAAATGCCCTCACCCTTTCGCAAATCTCAGCGATTTACGCTTGTTTTACGAGCGGATGGGAAGAGTTGTTGGCTTCAGTGGTGTGCGCGTTGCCTCAAATGCATCGATTGAGGCCTCTTGTGCAAGGGTAAGGCCGATGTCATCGAGCCCCTCCATCAAGCGCCATCGTGTGTAATCATCGAGTTCAAAGGCGAGAGTGACATCTCCATAAGAGACGGTACGTGATTCAAGATCTACAGTAATTGCAGTCTCTGGCTCTGCCTCAATCTTTGCCCAGAGCTTCTCCACCTCATCCTGGGAGATGATGACGGTGAGCAATCCACCCTTGAGAGAATTGCCGCGGAAGATATCTGCAAAGCGACTTGAGATGACTGCCTTAAATCCATAGTTCTGAAGCGCCCAGACCGCATGCTCGCGAGATGAGCCTGTTCCAAAGTCAGGTCCGGCAACCAGAACTGTGCCCTTCTTAAAGGCCTCTTGATTGAGAACGAACTCTGGATCGTTGCGCCAGGCGGAGAAGAGGCCATCTTCAAAGCCGCTTCGTGTAACGCGCTTGAGATAGACGGCAGGGATGATCTGGTCGGTATCAACATTTGAACGGCGGAGCGGAACACCGGTGCCAGTATGCGAAATGAATTTTTCCATTTTTCTTTTATCCCTCTCTTACAAATCTGCCGGTGATGACAAGGTGCCGCGAAGAGCGGTTGCAGCAGCTACCTGAGGACTGACAAGGTGGGTGCGACCACCTTTGCCTTGGCGGCCTTCGAAGTTACGGTTAGATGTTGAAGCAGAACGCTCGCCAACAGCTAACTGATCTGGATTCATTCCAAGACACATTGAGCATCCTGCATTACGCCACTCTGCGCCAGCATCGATAAAGACCTTATCGAGACCTTCACTCATCGCTTGTTGGCGAACACGCTCTGAACCTGGCACTACCAACATACGAAGGGTTGAAGCGATCTTCTTCCCCTTCACGATATCGGCCGCAGCGCGGAGATCTTCGATACGGCCATTGGTGCAGGAGCCCAAGAAAACAGTGTCAATCTTTATCTCTTTCAGCGGAGTTCCCGCAGTAAGGCCCATATATTCAAGAGCGTTCTTAGCTGCAACTTGATCAACTTCGCTGGCAAAATCAGATGGGCTTGGAACCTTTGCGCTCAATGGAAGTCCTTGACCCGGGTTGGTGCCCCAGGTAACAAATGGCTCGAGTGAGTCGCCATCGATCTCAACCTCAGCATCGAAGGTGGCATCGCTATCGGTAAATAAAGTCTTCCAATATGCCACAGCGGCATCGAAATCTTCAGGTGCGTGAGGCTTGCCCTTGATGTATTCAAAAGTCTTCTCATCAGGTGCAATTAAGCCTGCGCGAGCTCCAGCTTCAATCGACATATTGCAGACAGTCATGCGACCTTCCATAGAAAGGTTGCGAATTGCCTCACCGCGATACTCGATGATGTAGCCCTGTCCCCCGCCGGTCCCAATCTTTGCGATGATTGCAAGGATGATGTCCTTTGCTGTCACACCCGGCTTGAGCTTTCCATTGACATTGATTGCCATTGTCTTTGGACGGCGTGATGAGAGAGTCTGCGTTGCAAGAACATGCTCAACTTCAGATGTTCCAATACCAAATGCAATCGCGCCAAATGCGCCGTGGGTTGAGGTGTGTGAATCTCCGCAGACTATTGTCATACCTGGTTGTGTCACACCAAGTTGTGGACCTACGACGTGAACAACACCTTGATCAACATCGCCTAGTGAGTGGAGGCGCACACCAAACTCTTTACAGTTATTGCGCAGGGTATCCACCTGCAACTTTGAAACTGGATCTGCAATCGGCTTTAAGATATCGAGAGTCGGCACATTATGATCTTCAGTTGCAATAGTCAGATCTGGCCGGCGTACCTTACGACCGGCAAGGCGCAAGCCATCAAATGCCTGTGGGCTAGTGACTTCGTGGATTAAGTGGAGGTCGATATAGAGAAGGTCTGGTTCACCTTCAGCAGATCGCACAACATGCTCTGCCCAAATCTTCTCAGCGAGCGTCTTACCCATCAGTACCTCCATCGAAATCACGGTGATATTGCCATCTCATTTTATGGGATGCTAATATCACTTCATGGACAAGAAGAATAGCGGAGTCGGCGTCTTAGACAAAGCCGTGGCAATCCTGGGCACCTTGGAATCAGGTCCCCACTCCCTCGCTGAGTTGGTTGCCGTGACCGGAATCGCCCGCCCCACCGCTCATCGCCTTGCCGTTGCCCTCGAGCACCATCGCCTCGTCACCCGAGATCTCAATGGACGTTTCGTTCTCGGTCCCCGCTCTGCCGAGCTCGCCCTTGCTGCCGGTGAAGATCGCTTGATCGCAGCTGCCGGCCCGGCACTCGCCGCCCTCCGCGATGCCACTGGCGAGTCAGCACAGCTCTATAAGCGCCAAGGCGATGTTCGCCTCTGCGTTGCAGTCGCCGAGCGACTCTCAGGCCTTCGTGACTCTGTTCCCGTAGGTGCTGCACTCACCATGCAGGCAGGCTCTGCCGCCCAGATTTTGATGGCATGGGAAGATTCCGAGAAGATCCATCGCACACTCAAGAATGCCCGCTACACAGCAGCCCACCTCTCTGCAGATCGTCGCCGCGGTTGGGCGCAATCTGTCGGTGAGCGCGAGGCGGGAGTGGCATCAGTCTCAGCACCTGTGCGCGGCCCCAATGGCAAGGTGATTGCCGCAGTCTCAATTTCAGGCCCCATCGAACGCCTTGGGCGTCAACCAGGGCGCCTGCATGCAGCAGCTGTTGTTGCCACCGCAGAGCGCCTTACTGAACATTTAAAGCAAGGTAAGTAAAGCCCTAAACTCTCACCCTATGAAGAGGTTGAGTTTGCTGTTGCTCTCGATCGCAATAGCCCTTCCACTCTCTGCTATTCCAGCCTCTGCTGCCGTGGATCCCGCAGTCGGAGTTGTTACAAACGGGCTGAAGATGTACTTCGATCCAGCCAATCCCAACGGCTTCCTCTCAGCCACTGTCCTCAAAGATCTCTCTGGCAATGGTTTCAATGGAACTCTTACAAAGACCGGTTCGTGGCCAGGAATCCAAACCGGTCAAGGGCGTTATCTCAACTTCGATGGCCTTGGTGGCTATGTTGATCTTCCAGATATGGCAAGTAGCTCAAACTGGACCGGGCTCACCATCACCTTCTACGGAAATTTCGGAACAGGCGCAAATAACTTCGAGCGCATTATCGATTTCGGTAATGGCGCAGTATCAAACAACATCATCGTCGGTCGCGAAGGCACAGGCGGAAATATCTTTGTTGAGATTTATCGCGATGCCGCATCCGGTGGCTACTGTCGCTCAACTACCAATTCCATCGGAAATGGAACGTGGGATTACTGGGCTGTCACCATGAGCGGATCAACCTGCAACATCTATAAGAACAACGTCCTTAACGCCACCCAGGCCTACACATATCTTCCTTGGGCTAGAACTCTTCTTAATAATTACATCGGTAAGAGCAACTGGGCAGATGCAGCATTTGAAGGTGGCATTAGCGATCTCGCTATCTATGACCGAGTCCTCTCAACCGCAGAGCTGACCCAAAACTACAACGCTGGTATTGATATCACCTCCCCTACCGTCGGAGGTGGTGGTTTATCGATAAATGAAAATACAACAACCGCAACAACATTTACCTCGAATGAGAGCGGCTCATACTTCACAATTATCGGTGGTCAAGATTCCAATAAATTCACCCTCAACTCATCAAGCGGAGTCCTCACTTTTAATTCCGCACCGAATTTTGAATCACCTGATGACTTTGGTGGTGATCGAAGTTATGAGGTTCAAATTCGTGTGGCAGACCCATCGGGCAATTACACCGATTATCTGACCACATTTACCATTGCAAACGTTAATGAGAGCGCCACCTTAACAACCCCTTCTCTGAGCGCTACGCCCACCAAGGGAATTGCAGTCACAATCACCGTGACACCTGGCGGCGATACGCCTATCCCCCCAGGCAGAGTCACCTATCTGATGGCTGGTAAGCGAATTGCAGGTTGTTATAAGAAAGTCTATTCTGGAACAGGCAACTCAACCTGTAGTTGGAAGCCAACTGCTCAGGGATTTCGAGAGATCACAGTGACATTTACACCAACAAGCAGCACTTATTCTGCAGCAACCTCAAAGAGAACTTTCTTAGTTATTAAGCGGAATACTAATCGCTAAATTCAACCCCGATACCAAGTTCACGCATCACACGCGAGATAATCGGAAAGCCAAATCCTTTGCGTTGTAGCAACGATTGAATCCTGCGGATCTGAACATCAGGCTCAAGACGTGACATCGTCGCATACTTCTTCATCGCAAGATCAAATGCTGATCGATACTCAGCATCGTCATCGATGGAGTCGAGAGCATGGTTGATCTCCTCCTGCGTCACGCCTTTCTGGCGAAGCTCACTTGCGATAACGCGCTTTGAGATCTTCTTATGGTTATGGCGTGATGTGGCCCAAGCGAGTGCAAACTCTTGGTCATTAACGAGGCCAGCCTCTTGCAGCCGGAAGATGGTGGCGCTTGCCACCTGATCTT
>JBEEOC010000004.1:0-14102 GCA_041191845.1 Actinomycetota bacterium
CTGGGGCGTTGCCTTTGCAAATATCGTTCGTGGTGTTCCGATTGAGAAATCTGCCGATGGATACCTTGAATATGTTGGTGGATTCTTCAATCTCCTCAATCCATACGCACTTCTTGGTGGATTCGTTACCCTCTCAGTCTTCCTCACCCACGGAGCGGTCTTCCTTGCGCTAAAGACAGATGGCGGAATCCGAGAGCGAGCTCGCGCAATCGCAATAAAGGTGGGACTGGTAGCTGCAGTTGCTGCTGTTGCCTTCTTGGCCTGGACCAGTGCGCTGCTTCCTGAATTCAACGCAATTGTCTTCTCGCTCTCTCTCGTGGTGGCAGTTGCTTGGCTCAGTGGGCTCTATGCAATCCTGAAGGTTCGTGAAGGTTGGGCATTTATCTTCTCTGCCGCAACAATTGCAACCTTTGTGGCAACACTCTTCTATGCCCTCTATCCACGAGTGATGCCAAGCTCTTTAGGAGCACAGTTCGACCTGACAATTCGGAATGCCTCAGCGACTGAAAACACTCTGACGGTGATGTCATGGGTTGCAGTTGTTATGACCCCACTTGTCCTGATCTATCAGGGATGGACATACTGGGTCTTCCGGAAGCGTGTGAGTGCATCGCAAATTACCAATCCAGAGATGGGAATGTTGGACACTGTCCATCATCCCTAATTCGGCCTGATGCACATATATTGAACTCGTGAAATCTAAAGACTTACGGCTATTACTCGCTTTGGGTAGTAGCCGTAAGCTTTTTTTCGGCGCACTTATTGGAGCGCTAATCAACACCGCAATTGTGATAGCGCACGCATTTCTAATTGCTGCCGTGATTGTGGGAATGATTTATTCTGATCCTTCAACCCCAAGACATCTTGCCGCATTGGCTGCTCTCTGGATCTTCCGCGCGATATTCACATCGCAATTTGATCGATGGGCGCTTTACCAAGCAATCAGGCTCAAGGCAGAGTTAAGGAGCACGGTTCTTCAATCTCGTGATGCTGTTGCAGCAACACCTTCTTCTCATTTAGCAACGCTCATGATTAAAGGTGCCAATTCGCTCGATATCTATCTGGCTCGATTCTTGCCGCAAATGTTTGGAGCTTCTCTCACGCCCATCGCAGTGATCATCACGCTGGCATTTCTCGATCCGCTCTCTGCACTGATTGCAATCCTTACCCTGCCGATAATTCCGGTCTTCGGCGCGCTCATTGGCCGATACACAAATGAGGCAGTGAAAGCTAAGTGGCAATCTCTAGGAACCCTCTCTCGATATTTCGAAGATTCTCTCCGCGGGATATACACCCTGGCTATCTTCGGCCGACATAAGAGCCAAGGGGGGCGAATCGAAGAGATGGGAGATCGCTACACCTCAGAGACTATGAAAGTTCTGCGAATCTCATTTCTATCAGCACTTGTCCTTGAGCTGGCCGCGACCATCTCTGTCGCACTGATCGCGGTCTCAATCGGTATTCGCTTGGTCAATAGTTCAATGGAGTTCTTCCCAGCACTTTCAGTTCTCGTTCTCGCACCAGAGGTCTATTTCCCACTGCGCAATGCGGCATCGCTATTTCATGCATCAGCAGATGGAGGCGCAGCTCTGGCGGAGATCACTGAAGTGATATCGGTGAAATCTCCAGAGAAAAGAGGCATTGAAAAAGTTAAGGAGATCGGAGAGCTTCGCTGGTCTCAATGGAATTCACCTTTTGGAAATGGATTTATCGAATCTGGCGAGGTGAAAGCTGGCGAGGTGCTTATATTGCGTGGCGGCTCAGGACTTGGGAAGACAACTTTTCTTAATTCACTTGTGGGGCTCAATCAATGGTCAACTTCAGAGCTCAACGGATTACCTCTCAAGGAGATAGAGGAGAAATCCCTCTTCTCTCATCTTGGCTGGATACCCCAAAGCCCATCGCTCGTGTCAGGAAGCGTGAGAGAGCTCTTCACTCTTACAAGAGAAGATCTTTCCGATATTGAAATCGCTCATCTACTCAATCGAGTTGGATTGGAACTCAACTCGCTTCCCGCAGGACTTGAGACCATTGTTGGTGGCCTTGGAGAGAAGAGCGCCAAACTCTCTGGTGGACAGAAGCGCAGGCTTGCGATTGCACGAGCTTTGGCGATTTCGCCCTCATTGATCATCGCTGATGAGCCAACCGCTGATTTAGATCCCCGCTCTGCAAAGCAAATTCTTGAATTACTCCATGAAGAGGCGGCAAAGGGTGCGATTGTGATTGTTGTATTACACGCACCAGATCAATCGATAAGCGGGGCGCGCGAGATTGAGATGGTGGAGCGATGAAACTGGGAAGTAGAAGCGCATTTATTCTCGCCGTAGCGCTAGGGGCTTTTGCCTTTATTGGCGGCACGGGTCTTACCGTTTCAAGCGCTTGGCTAATCACTATGGCCTCACAGCATCCACCGATTCTCGTACTCGGTGTCTCTATTGTGATGGTGAGATTCTTCGGCATCTTCCGTTCGGTGGCCCGATATGGCGAGAGAGTCATTAGTCATGAGGCGATTTTTAGGAAACTGACTGGAATTCGCGTCAGGTTGTTCTCTTCCTTTGCTTCCCAACTTAAGTCGCACTCTGACTCAATCGCACTTCAGACAAAGGCAGTAGTAGATGATGTGGAGCGCGCACAGGAGTACCACCTTCGCGTGACTCTGCCAGGACTCTCCGCCTACATTGCAGGATTGGTAACAATTGCCCTTGCGCTCTGGATAGATACAAACCTTGTTGCGCTAGCGATAGGAGTAAGCCTGATCTTCATGGCTCTCATTCCAGTATCGGTTAAGAGATGGCTCGATCCCTTGGCTGAGATGATTGAAGAGGAAGAGGGGGCATTTGCTAGAGAGATTGCATCCGTTGCCCACGGCATGGTGGAGGCTGAGATCTATGGTTATGGAGATCGCTATCGAAAGTCGCTGAAGAATGCAGCGGAGAATTTACGAAAAGTTGAGTTCGCTCACGCTGCAATCTCATCCGCTCTGCAGTTGGCAGTCCTCCTTGCCATGGGATCAGGAATCGTTGGTGCCGTTCTCATCTTCTCAGAGCGAGATGAGGCACTTCCTATCCAAATCTCGATGGCAGTATTCCTCTTCCTCGTGGGTTTTGAAGGCTTCACATCGTGGTTCCCAAATCTCTTTCCTGCCGGCAAGAATCGAAGGGCGCAGCGAACCATCAATTCGCTCTTATCAAATCATGACAGTGGTCAAGATTCTGGAGCAGAATGTAGAGAACTCGGTGGTCGAATCGAGCCTCACTCGTTTGAATTGATAGCTCGGCAGTGCCGCCCATATTGGTCGGAGCGCTTTCTGCAACCCATCTCATTTGAATTACAGGAAGGTCAAGTTCTCGTTATCGAAGGACCAAGCGGCGTTGGTAAATCAACGTTAGCCTCTGCGCTCTTTGGTTTTGCTCACTACGAAGGTTCATTAACAATCGGTGGGGTTGAGATTCGTGACCTAGAAGAGCTCGATCGATATGTGAGCGGCTCATTGCAGCAAGGACATATCTTCAACACGACACTAAGAGAGAATCTGCGAATATCTCGTGATGATCTCAGCGATAGTGAGTTACTCAGGGTTGTCTCACTGCTCGAACTAGAAGATATCCACCTCGATGAAGTACTTGGCGAGTTTGGCCGGTCGCTATCTGGGGGAGAGGCGAAGCGGCTCAGTATTGCTAGGGCCATCCTCTCCGATGCGCCAATTGTTATTCTCGATGAGCCACTCGAGCATCTCAATCAGGGCTTAGCATCGAGGATTGAGCGGGTAATCTCCGTGGAGATGAAAGAGCGCACTTTGATCGTTATCACCCACTCACCATGGCTTCAATACGCACGAAAGCTCACTCTCGCGAGAGAATAACGCCATGGCCACCTTCGACTCCAAGCTCAGCGGGGTCGTTGGCGATAAGACTGCAAAAGTCTTCAAGGATCTCTTTGGATATACAACAGTCGGAGATCTCCTCTATCACTTTCCTCGTAGATATTTAGTCAGAGGCGAACTCTCTAATATTGCAGAACTTCACGAGGGCGATGAAGCAACGATTCTTGCTCAGGTTTATAGCGTTCAGTCACGGCGCTTCCAAGCTCGCAAAGGAACGATGCTTGAAGTTGTAGTCACCGATGGCACGGCCAAGCTCTCTCTTACCTTCTTTAATCAGGCCTGGCGCGAGAAAGATCTTAAAGTGGGAAGCAAGGGGCTCTTTGCTGGCAAGGTGGGAAAATTTAAAGAGAAGATGCAGTTGGCTCATCCCGATTACGAGATGATCCCAGATGGCAATGATGTCGATAGCGCTGTTGCCGGTTTTGCAGGCCAGTTCATTCCACTCTATCCATCGAGTGCGAAACTTCCTTCGTGGAAGATTGCTCAATCCATTGATCTGGCATTGACTTCACTCGATGAGGTGGAAGATCCAATACCGCCGCTCATTCTTGAGAAGAACAAGTACCCAACTATTCGACAAGCGTTAGAGCAGATACATCACCCTAATGATCTCGATGCCACTGAGCTCGCTCGAGAGCGCCTGACCTTTGATGAAGCGCTCTTGCTTCAACTCCTTCTACTCAAGCGCAAGAATGAATTACGTACACTCAATGCAGTTGCAAGACCTCATAAAGTCGGCGGAATCCTCGATGCTTTCGATAGCAAACTCCCATTTGAGCTCACAGCCGGGCAGAAGAGCGTCTCAGCCGAGATAGCAAATGATTTAGCGGCCCCGCACCCGATGCATCGACTCCTGCAAGGTGAGGTGGGATCTGGAAAGACGGTGATTGCACTTCGCGCTGCCCTAACTGTCATTGACTCTGGGGGACAGGTTGCACTCCTTGCCCCAACAGAAGTTCTTGCCGCACAACATCAACGGACATTCCTCAAATTACTTGGCGAGTTGGCCGAAGGCGGCACGCTTGGGGCATCAGAGATTGCAACGAGCGTTGTGCTCTTGACGGGATCACAAAGCGCTGCAACAAAGCGCGAGGTCTTAGCCCAGATTAAGAGTGGCACCGCTGGATTGGTGATTGGAACTCATGCGCTCTTGAGCGAAACCGTTGAATTTAATGAATTAGCTCTTGTGATTGTCGATGAGCAACATCGTTTTGGTGTTGAACAGCGAGATGCTCTGCGCTCAAAGGCGAGCATCTCACCACACCTTCTTGTGATGACAGCTACGCCAATTCCTCGCACAGTTGCAATGACAGTCTTTGGGGATCTCGATGTCTCAACCCTGAGAGAGCTGCCATTGGGAAGACAAGTCATCACAACCCACCTCGTTCCAGTATCGGAGAAACCTCACTTCCTTGAACGCACCTGGGAGCGAGTGAAAGAGGAAGTCGCAGCCGGTCATCAGGTCTATATCGTTGCCCCGCGCATTAGCGCAGATATCTCAGAAGATGCCGACTTTGAATTCTTAGAAGGAACTGATTCAACTCTCACTGCAGTGGAGGAGTTGGGACCTGAATTACAGAGCGGCGCCCTCAACGGCCTTCGGATTGCACCTCTCCATGGACGACAGAGCGCAGAGGTTAAAGATGAGACGATGAAGGCCTTTGCTGCAGGCCAGATTGATGTCTTGATCTCAACAACCGTTATTGAGGTCGGCGTTGATGTTCCTAATGCAACGTTGATGGTGATTATGGATGCCGATCGCTTCGGGGTCTCCCAGCTCCATCAGTTGCGTGGTCGCGTTGGCCGCGGCACATCGCCTGGACTCTGCCTCTTGGTGACACAGAGCGCGGCGCAGACACCGGCACGTGTGCGATTGGAGGCGGTTGCATCAACTACCGATGGCTTTGAGCTCTCTCGAATTGATCTTGAGCAAAGAAGAGAAGGCGATGTACTTGGAACCAATCAATCCGGCCGGAGATCACATCTTCGATTACTGCGCGTTCTCCGGGATGAAGCGCTGATTGAGGTTGCAAGAAGAGAGGCTTCGTCCTTATTGGAATCGGGTATCGATCGATATCCATTATTGTCGGCAGCGCTCTCAAAATTAGAGTTAGATACAGCCACTGAATTTATCGATAAGAGTTGAGAGGATAAGAGATGCGTATCATCGCTGGCGCTGCAAAAGGACGACCAATATCTGCTGTGGCAAGCGCTACTCGCCCTACCTCTGATCGCGCTCGTGAGGCGCTCTTCTCCACCCTCACCTCTGAGTTTGGTGACTTCGATGGACTACGAGTTCTCGATCTCTATGCCGGAACTGGCGCAATCGCACTCGAAGCGCTTTCTCGTGGCGCAGCACTTGTCCATGCAGTAGAGAAAGATGAAGCCGCGGCAAAGGCGATATCGACAAATTACGACAGCATTAAGAGCGCGCAATTCAAAGGGACATTCCATCTCTACACAATGGGAGCTCATCGTTTCTTGAGTGATAAAGCGCAGTATCAATATCACTTCATCTATATCGATCCGCCATATGATGTTGACGATATTGATATCGTGGAGACTCTAGTGCAGCTCAAAGAGAATCAATTCCTCCATCCCGATGCGCTCGTTGCAATCGAGCGAAATAGCAGAACGAAAGAGATTTCCTGGCCCTATGGCTATGAAGAGATACGGGTGAAGAATTACGGTCAGGCAACTATTTTCTATGGAATTCCGCTCGTTGATACGCCTGAGAATGGATAACTTCTCCTCATCTTGCTAGCGTTCTACCCATGAAGCGCGCAGTCTGTCCTGGATCCTTTGATCCCATCACATATGGCCACCTCGACATTATCGAGCGCGCCAGCAAGCAATTTGATGAGGTAATTGTCGCCGTCTTCGCCAATCGCAAGAAAGAGGGACTCTTCTCTGTAGCTGAGCGCCTAGACCTGATTACGGCAAATGTCGCTCAGTTTAAGAATGTAGTAGTCGATTCCGGCTCTGGACTCCTCGTTGATTACTGCAAAGAGAAGAGCGTTGATGTGATCGTCAAAGGCTTACGTGCTGTCACTGATTTTGATTACGAGCTTCAGATGGCACAGGTTCACACCCAAGCATCAGGCGTTGAGACGATGTTTATGGCAACCTCTCCCACACACTCTTTCCTCTCATCTTCTATCGTGAAAGAACTCGCCTACTACGGGGGAGATGTCGCAACGATGGTTCCAGCTAATGTCAATGCAGCGCTGAAGGCTAAAGCTGCCAACCGAGCAAGTTCGAGCAAGTAGAAGGACGGTAGATATGTCTATGGATTCGATTGAGAAGCTCAACACCGCAATCACTATGGTGGAAGAGGCGCGCAGCGTGCCACTCTCAGCATCATGTGTTGTTCATCGTGGTGAGATGCTTGAGATTCTAGAAGGTGCTCGAGATATCCTCCCAGCCGATCTTCACACCGCAGAGCAGATCATCGCCGATCGCGATCGCATCATCGAAGAGGGTCGCGCAAGCGCAGAATCTATGATTGCAACTGCTCGCGAGGATGTTGCACGCATGGTGGAGCAGACAGCGATTGTTCAATCTGCTCGTGATGAAGCGCAACGTATTCTCGATGATGCCCGTGATATCGCAGCTCAAGAGCGCGAAGAGGTTGAGGCGTATATCGATGGTCGCCTTGCAACCCTTGAAGTCATTCTCAATAAGACGATGGAGGCAGTTGCCCGTGGTCGCGAGCGCCTTGAGGGAGCAAACGATAAGGATGTTCTCTCACAGTTGGCTGAAGATAAATAATCTATAGATGATGGCCACAAAGAAAGCAGCGCATGAAGGCGCATTCCTTCTCAATACCCACGAGCTGCCACGCCGTGCTGGTGAGATGAAGGAGTATCAACTCGATATCGATGCGCCATTTCGCGTTGGTGTTCCTCTCATTGCGGTGCCCGAAGGAGACCTCATCGAGCTTGATGTTCGATGCGAATCTGTCACCGAGGGAATTCTCGTCACCGCAGATATCTATGCCGTCGCGATCGGTGAGTGCATCCGTTGCCTCGATCCCGTTGAGCAGGTGGTAGATCGGAAGATTCAAGAGCTCTATCGCTATGAGCCAACCGATGATCGGGGTAAGAAATCTCGTAAGAAGGATGAAGAGATTGATGACCTTGATGAAGATGAGGTTCTCTATGTGGAGGGGGAGCAGGTCAACCTTGAGGTGCCTGTCCTTGATGCCATTATCTTGAGCCTGCCGGTCAACCCGCTCTGCGATGAAGAGTGCCTCGGCCTCTGCCCAGATTGCGGGGAGAAGTGGGAGAGCTTGCCCGAGGACCATAGCCATGGGGTGGTCGATCCTCGCTGGGCTGGCCTCTCGGGCCTTGCCCTTGAGAAAGATGCCGATTTGGGTTCAGAGGCGAATTAGGCGATACTTGCCCCATATCCGCTTGGCCGCGCAAGGTACAAGCAGTCGAGTTAAAGGACGGTTACCGTGCCAGTACCAAAGCGAAAGATGTCTCGTTCGAAGACACGTTCACGTCGTTCGATGTGGAAGACAACGGCGGCATCACTTTCAAATTGCCCACAGTGCCAGCAGCCAAAGCTCAACCACGTTGCTTGCCCAACCTGTGGCACATACAACCGCCGTCAGGTTCTTGACGTCTAATTTGTCTTCAGAACGCAAGAAAGATCTCTACAGAGATCTTCTCGAGCTATTAGCTGTCGAGATCGATAGCGAGTTACTGGAACTAGCTTTCACCCATCGCTCATTCGCATATGAAGCAGGTCTTACTGCTACGAATGAGCGTTTGGAATTTCTAGGCGACTCTGTCCTGGGAATGGTTGTGACCGAAGAGCTCTATCGAAAGTATCCCGATCTCGATGAGAGCCGCCTCTCACCTCTTCGTTCCGGCATCGTCAATATGAGAGCTCTGGCAGATATTGCGCGCTCGCTCAACCTCGGTCAATACATCCGCCTCGGCAAGGGCGAAGAGGTCACGAACGGTCGCGATAAGAATTCACTCCTTGCCGATGCCCTGGAGGCGTTGATTGGGGCGATGTATATCTCTGTAGGATTTGAGAAGACCTCAGCTTGTCTCTTGCGATTGGTTGGACCTACCCTCAATAGCGCGATGGCGATGGGGGCCGGTCTTGATGGAAAGACAGCGCTCCAAGAGTTGGTTGCATCCCTTGGTAAATCAACGCTGGAGTATCAGGTCACTATGAGTGGACCAGATCACGATAAGAATTTTGAGGCCACTGCAATTGTTGGTGGTCAAGCAGTTGCAACTGGGATTGGAAAGAGCAAGCGAGAGGCTGAACAAGCCGCAGCTCGCGCAGCCTTTACTATCTTGAGCCCAGCTGAATAACCGAGTCGATGATGTGACTCAAACCCTCAAGTTGAAGTTGAGCTGAGTCGCATTTATATGTAAACCCACGCGCGCGGTAGGTTATCGCCGTGTATTTGAAGAGCCTGACCCTCAAAGGATTTAAATCCTTTGCCTCTGCGACCACCCTGCGTTTAGAGCCGGGTATTACTTGCGTCGTCGGTCCCAACGGTTCTGGAAAATCAAATGTTGTTGACGCTCTCACCTGGGTTATGGGTGAGCAGGGTGCGAAGTCACTTCGCGGCGGAAAGATGGAAGATGTTATCTTCGCCGGAACTTCAGGTCGCGCACCACTTGGCCGCGCCGAGGTTGCTGTCACGATCGACAATAGCGATGGCGCTCTCAATATCGATTACACCGAGGTAACGATCTCTCGCATCCTCTTCCGTAATGGTCAGAGCGAGTATCAAATCAATGGTGAAGCATCGCGCCTTCTCGATATCCAAGAGCTCCTCTCCGATTCAGGTATTGGTCGCGAAATGCATGTCATCGTTGGCCAGGGCCAACTCGATGCAATCTTGATGGCAACGCCAGAGGAGCGACGCGCATATATTGAAGAGGCAGCTGGCGTGCTCAAGCACCGCAAGCGTAAAGAGAAGGCGCTTCGTAAGCTCGACTCAATGCAGGCAAATTTAGCTCGTGTCAATGACCTCACCGTCGAACTTCGTCGCCAGCTACGTCCACTCGGTAAGCAAGCTGAAGTGGCAAAGAAAGCGGCGACCATCCAGGCCGATGTTCGCGATGCTCGCCTTCGTCTGCTCGCCGATGATTACATCTCTTTCTCTAAGACTCTCGATGCAGAAGTTGCTGATGAGAATGCGCTCCGTGAGCGTCGCGCCTCAGTTGAGGCCGAGCTCGATAAGGCGCGCAAGCGAGAAGAAGAGCTCGATGCACAAGCTGCCTTTGAGACACCTCTTCTGATTGCAGCGCAAGAGAACTTCTATGCACTCACTGGGCTTCGTGAGAAGTTCCGTGGAACTCAATCTCTGGCTCAAGAGCGTTCACGCTTCTTAGCGGAAGAGGCAGAGGAGGCTCGTTCAGCAGGTCGCGATCCTGAGGCGCTCGATGCAGAGGCGGCGCTTCTTCTCGAGGAAGAGGCGAATCTTCGCCAAGAGACAGTTCAGGCAGAGCAGGCACTGGAAGCTGCAACCGAGAAACTTGCTGCACTTGAATCTGCTCTCAAGGCGGAGGAGGCAACGATTGATGCCGCACTTCGCGCAATCGCAGATCAGCGCGAAGGAACTGCTCGCCAAGAAGGCCATATCAAATCTCTCGCTGCTCGCCTTGAGGCAAATGCAGAAGAGATCACTCGCCTTACAACTGCACGCAGCGAGGCACAATCTCGCGTTGATCAGGCAAAGGCTGCTTATAGCCAATTCGAAATGGAGATTGCTGGCGCAGATGCTGGCGAGCTCGGACTCGATTCACAATTTGAGGTCGCAAAGAGCGCTCTAGAGGGCGCAAAGAAGAAGCATGGTGAATTAGTAGATGCAGAGCGCGCTGCAGATCGTGAGCGCAATGCAGTTGAATCGAAGCTTGAAGCGATGCGCATTACTTCACAATCACGAGATGGCGCAGCGGCTCTTGTTCGCGATTCACGTGGCGTAAACCTCCTTGGAAGTATCGCCTCACTTATTCAGATTGATAGTGGTTGGGAAGCAGCAACTGCAGCAGCCCTTGGCACCCTCGCTGATGCTGTCGTGGTCCGTGATATCGGAGCTGCCGTCACTGCACTTACAACCCTGCGCAGCGAGAACCTCGGACAGGCAGATGTCTTGGTCTATGAGCCTGGCTCACAGGTGAATTCCAATATTCCAGGCGGATTGACTCCACTACTCTCACATGTTCGCTCATCTGAAATTTCTGAGCTCCTCGCACAACTGCTCAGCAACACAGTGGTTGTCGAAAGTGCTCGCGATGCAGAGAAGATTGTCCGCGAAAATAAATCTTTGACCGTTGTCACACGCGATGGCGATGTCATCACAGCACACCGTGCTCGTGGTGGCTCCGCATCATCAAATTCTCTAGTTGAGATTCAGGCACTCATCAATGGTTTGGAAGTTCAGCTAGATGAACTCACACGCACCTGCGATCGATTGAAATTTGAGATCTCAACAGCTGCAACCGAGGTTGAGGGTAAGCAAGCTGATTTCGATTCTGCTCTTGCTCAGCTCAATGAATCGGATGCACGAATCGCAGCTCTTACTGAGCAATTAGCCGTCTCCGGTCAGAATATGAAGTCTGCCTCTGCTGAAGTTGAGCGTCTTACACAGGCCATCACTGAGGCAACTGCAGCAAAGACTCGCGATGAGAATGAGCTTTCCATCGCACAATCACAATTAGGTCACCATGGTGAGATTGCAGAGCCAGATCGCTCTCGCGCAGAATCTCTCCGAGAAGAAGTATCGGCATCTCGCACCGCGCAGATGGAGGCACGTCTAGCCTTGCGCACATCTGAGGAGCGAGTAACTTCTATTGCAGCTCGCGCACAATCTCTCAAGGATGCCGCTAACGCTGAGCGCGAAGCTTCAGAGCGCGCTGTTGCTCGTCGAGGCGCACGAGCACGTGGCGCTGTGATTTCACAGGCAATCGCAGAGGCAGCATATGAGGCTTTAATTCATATCGAGCGTTCCATCGCTAAGTCATCAGCTGAGCGTCAACGACTAGAGAATTCACGTAATGATCGCGATAGCGAGACTCTCACCGTCCGCACCCGAGGCCGTGAATTAACAGCAGAGCTCGATCAACTCACCACCAGCGTTCACCGTGATGAGATTGCTCGCGCAGAACAACGAATGCGTATTGAGGCCCTTGAGACTAAGGCAGTTGAAGAGCTCGGTATCGATATTCCAACTCTTATCGGTGAATATGGCCCTGATAAAGATGTGCCAACGTTTATTGAAACCGATGAAGGCGAGATTGTTGCAACTGAACTCATTCCATATCGCCGCGATCAGCAGGAGAAGCGCCTTGCATCAGCTGAGCGTTCACTCAATCTCCTTGGCAAGATCAATCCATTAGCGCTTGAGGAATATAACGCGCTGGAAGAGAGATTGAAGTTCCTTGCCGAGCAGCTCGAGGATTTGAAGCGCACAAAGAAGGATCTCCTCGACATTATTAAAGAGGTCGATGACAAGGTCCAGGAAGTATTTATGGAGGCATATACCGAAGTTGCCGCCCACTTTAAGGATATCTTCGGCCGTCTCTTCCCAGGGGGAGAAGGAAAGCTCTTCCTCTCTAATCCAGATGACCTTCTCAATACTGGCGTTGATGTTGAAGCGCGCCCACCAGGAAAGCGCGTCAAGCGCCTCTCACTCCTTTCTGGTGGTGAGAAGTCCCTTACCGCTGTTGCGATGCTTGTTGCAATCTTTAAATCTCGACCAAGTCCGTTCTATGTTCTCGATGAGGTCGAGGCAGCGCTCGATGATGTCAACCTAGGTCGTCTCTTAGGAGTCTTGGAAGAGATTCGTGAGAATTCACAGTTGATCATCATCACCCACCAGAAGCGCACCATGGAGATTGCAGATGCGCTCTATGGCGTGACGATGCGCGGTGATGGCGTTACTGAAGTTATCTCGCAGCGTCTGCGCGAGAACGCCAACGCTTAAGGCTGGTTAATTGATGGGGCTCTTCTCGCGCTTTGTTGCAAAGATCAAAGGTGAGTCAACTGCCTCTGCTCTCGATTGGGATGAACTCTCAGCAGAGCTCTTAGCTGCCGATCTCGGTCCGGTTCTTACGGAAGAGGTTATCGCTCAGGCGAAGAAAATTAAGGGCGATGATGCAGAAGGGTCCCTACGGGAGATTCTTACATCGCATCTTTCTCACAAGAATCGTGCAATTGCGCCACCGGCAACACCTGCTGTGATCTTGGTCGTTGGTGTAAATGGCGTAGGAAAGACAACGTCGGTGGCAAAGCTTGCGCACTATCTTCAGAAAAACTCCCACTCATTGGTCTTAGGTGCCGCAGATACATTTCGCGCAGCAGCGGTTGATCAACTGAGTACGTGGGGCGCTCGAGTTGGCGTTGAGGTAATCACTGGAAAACATGAAGGTGAGCCAGCATCAGTTGCCTTCGATACTGTTAAACGGGCAAGCGAACTCGGTTCGCACTACGCGCTCATTGATACAGCAGGGCGCCTTCACACCAAGAGCGATCTCATGGCAGAGCTTGGAAAGATTAAGCGAGTCGTTGAAAAGAGCGTTCCAGTTGCAGAGGTGCTCTTGGTGATCGATGGAACCACTGGCCAGAATGGTCTGATTCAGGCGAAGCTCTTTAGTGAAGCAGTTGAGGTGACCGGGCTGATTGTGACCAAGCTCGATGGCTCAGCGCGAGGAGGGGTTGCCTTGGCGATTGAGAGCCAGCTGGCTCTTCCCATCAAATTTATCGGCACAGGCGAGGGGATTGAGGATTTCGCCCCCTTTGACTCCGCCTCTTACCTCGATGGCCTCCTCCGCGATTAACATAACCGAAACATTAAGCCGCCTTTTGTTGCATCCCCTTAACCCGTCCTGTCGTCACCTGTAATGGCCGATTGGGAGATTTCTCCCATCTCAATGGTGAGTCAAGACAGTTACCACGAAACAAGTGAGGTTTAACAATGGGAGATGTAGTTCTCAATAGCGGTGATACTGCTTTTATCTTGATAAGCAGCGCTCTCGTTCTTCTCATGACTCCAGGGCTCGCCTTCTTCTATGGCGGCATGGTTCGCACGAAGAGCGTCTTAAATATGATGATGATGTCGATGATCACGATCGGAATCGTCAGCATTCTCTGGGTGATTTATGGATTTGAATTGGCATTTGGTTATAAGGCTGACTCTGCTTGGTATGGAAACTTCTCGCTCAGCGGTCTTGGGGGAGCAGTG
>JBEEOC010000005.1:0-17596 GCA_041191845.1 Actinomycetota bacterium
TGTATTCCTCGGAGCCATATCGGGCATCGCGTCCGATGACCACCGACTTCATCCCACGCTTCTTCATATAGTTGGCGATGCCACCAGCGGTGCGCCCAACAACAGCTCGGTTCATTGTTGAAGGTCCAGCGCCATTAGGCCCTCGCAGGCCGGCCGTTCCAAATTGGAGAAAGCCGTGAAAAAGAGGTTTCAAAGCTTCCTCATCGCCTGCATCGAGAAGTGATTGAAGATAGGTAGCCGTTACCGGATCTGGATCGTCTGCAATCCAGGCCTTCACCTCTTCGATTAATGATGGGTTCATATCTGCAGGTTAGTACGGTTAGACGAGTTTAGGAATTGTCGTCTTGAGGAGTTCGCCCATTCGACTAGCTGCAGCTTTTCCTGCAGCGATAACCTCTTCATGGTTGAGCTTTTCACCAGTCATCCCAGCTGCTGCATTGGAGACGAGTGAGATGCCAAGTACTTCAGCACCCATTGCGTGAGCTGCAATCGCCTCTGGAACAGTAGACATGCCGACAAGATCTGCGCCCATTGTGCGCATCATAAGAATTTCAGCGGGAGTCTCATATGTGGGACCACGCCAGTGAACATAGACACCCTCTTGGAGAGAGGAATCTTCCTTCTTCACAATCTCGCGAATTCGCTTGCTATAAAGATCCGTTAGGTCTACAAAAGTTGCACCGGATAATGGAGATTGGGCGGTAAGAGAGATGTGATCACGGATAAGCACCGGCTCACCAACTTTATAAGAAGCGTTGATTCCACCGCAGGCATTGGTGAGCACAACAACTTTGCAGCCAGCTTTGACTGCCGTGCGGACGCCATGAACAACTGGCTCCATACCTTTGCCCTCATAGAGATGAGTGCGACCTAAGAAGACGAGTGCGCGAATAGTTCCACCCTCATGAGCGATTCCATATGAGCGAACCTTCCCCGAATGTCCCTCAACTGCTGGAGCCTCAAAGCCAGTGAGCTCATGAGCATCGCACTCATATTCAGGAGTTCCAAGGGCATCACATGCTGTGACCCATCCTGAACCCATCACAAGTGCAACATCATGGGCCTGAACACCGGTGCGAGTTGCGATTTCAGATGCAGCTTGCGCTGCTGCAGCCATCGGATCTTTATAGAGAAGTTCGGTTGAGGTCATGCCTCAATAATGTCACAGAGTACGGTGCCACTAGAAACAGTCTCACCGACAACAGCCATTAAGTTCTTAATCACACCTGATTTATGGGCGTTGAGCGGCTGTTCCATCTTCATCGCCTCCAAGACGATCACGAGATCTCCGGCCTCAACGCGCTGGCCTTCTTCGACCGCAATCTTCACAACAGTTCCCTGCATTGGACTTGGCAATCCATCGCCCGTGGCACCTGAGGCAGATGCCTGCTTGGCGCGATGGCGCTTGACGACAGGTTCTGGAGCATGGATGAGAATCTCAAATCGCTTTCCATTGACCTCTGCAACTAACTTCTCAGCGGCAGCCTTGGTCTGAGTATCCATCTCACTCGCAGCATATGCAGGAATCTCATTGATAAATTCATTCTCGATATAACTTGTGTAGACCTTGAACTCTTCAGTGAAGTGAGGGTCTTCAACAATTGCGCGATGGAATGGGAGGGCAGTTGCTAATCCCTCAACTTGGAACTCGGCTAGCGCACGACGAGCTCGCTCGATTGCCTCTTTGCGAGTTGCACCGGTGACAATCAACTTGGCAAGGAGTGAATCGAAGTTTCCACCAATGACATCGCCTTTTCTGAAGCCAGCATCAACGCGAACCCCAGGTCCTGTTGGAATCTGCCACTCAGTGATGCGCCCAGGAGCTGGAAGGAAAGAACGCCCTGGATCTTCACCATTGATTCGAAATTCGATGGAGTGGCCACGGACGATGGGATCGCCAAAATCGAGAGCTTCTCCCATAGCGATTCGAAATTGCTGGCGAACTAGATCAATTCCGGTTACCTCTTCAGAGACAGGGTGCTCAACTTGTAGTCGAGTATTGACCTCAAGGAAAGAAATCGTTCCATCGATACCGACGAGAAATTCACAAGTACCAGCGCCGACATATCCGGCCTCTTTCATGATCGCCTTCGATGAGCGATAGAGCTCCTCATTCTGAGCCTCAGTAAGAAACGGAGCTGGCGCCTCTTCAACCAACTTCTGATGGCGGCGCTGAAGTGAGCAATCACGGGTTGAGATGACCACGGCATTTCCAAACTTATCTGCCAGAACTTGAGTCTCAACGTGGCGTGGCTTATCGAGATAGCGTTCGACGAAGCACTCACCACGGCCAAAGCCAGTGATTGCCTCTCGCACCGCAGATGCGTAGAGCTCTGGAATCTCCTCAATTGTGCGCGCAACTTTAAGGCCACGTCCTCCGCCTCCAAAGGCTGCCTTAATCGCAACCGGAAGTCCGTGTTCTTTAGCAAAAGTGATTACTTCATCGGCGCTCTCAACTGGATCTTTCGTTCCAGCAACAAGGGGAGCGCCGGCAGCTGATGCAATCCGGCGGGCTGAAACTTTATCTCCCAAGGCGCTAATTGCTGCAGGAGATGGTCCAATCCAAATCAAACCAGCATCGAGAACAGCTTGTGCGAATTCAGCATTCTCTGAGAGAAAGCCATAGCCTGGATGAACAGCATCTGCACCAGAAGTCTTTGCAAGGGCAATTATCTTAGGGATATTGAGATAGGTATCTTTTGCGACAGTTCCATCGAGTGAGTAGGAGAAGTCAGCGCTCTTAGCGTGGAGGGCATCGCGATCTTCCTCCGAATAGATGGCAACTGATTCGAGTCCATGATCTTTACAGGCACGGATAACGCGGAGTGCGATCTCACCTCGGTTTGCAATTAGAACGCGCTTCACTTCATCTCCTTTACCTCTGGCCAAGAATATCCAAGCTGCTTCATCGCCTTGAGAAGAAATGGCATAGATATCCCTACGACATTTGTGTAGTCGCCTTCAATTACCGGGATAAAGGGTGAACCAAAGCCATCAAGAGTGAATCCACCTGCAACATGGAGAGGTTCGCCGGAAGCAACATAATCTGCGATCTCTTCATCAGTCATATCGGTAAATGTCACCTTCGTTGTGACTCGATCTGCAATCTCGATTCCTTGTGCCGTATCGATAATGCAATGTCCGGTGTGAAGGAGTCCCGTGCGACCGCTGATCTTTCTAGCGCGCTCAATAGCAACTTCAGGCGTTCCTGGCTTCCCAAATGACACTCCATCAACATCGAAAGTTGAGTCACAGCCAATAATGATTGCGGGGTAATCGACAAGCTCGCGCACAGTATGCGCCTTCGCCACAGCGAGAGCTATGACCATATCTTCAGGCGTCATTGCATTGAAGAAATCCGTCTCTTCATCAACGTGGCTGACAATGATTGTTGGCTTGAGGCCAGCGCCTTCAAGAAGTCGGCGACGTGAGGTTGATTGAGAGGCAAGAACTATTCGTGGCATTAATCGAACTTCCGGGCGCCGAAGGTAACTTGATGGGGAAGTGGTTGACGAAGTTGTGGAAGCCCGAAGACGCTCCGTTTAATTACTGGCTTGAGCTCTACCGGTTTACGGTTGGCCAAAACTGCGTGGAGAGCCAGGAGCTCTTCATCGCTTGGGTGACCTGATGCGACAGTGAACTTCATTTACAGTGGGATATTTCCGTGCTTACGCGCTGGCAAGATATCGCGCTTTGTCTTTAAGGTGCGGAAAGCCTTGGTGATGTACTGGCGAGAATCTTCAGGCTCAATCACGCTATCGATTGTGCCGCGTTCTGCAGCGAGATAAGGGTTAGAGAACTTTTCGGTGTAATCATCGACAAGCTCTTTGCGCGTTGCATCAACATCCTTCGCCTCCGCAATCTCTTTGCGATAGAGGATATTGACAGCACCTTGTGCTCCCATAACTGCAATCTCAGCGCTTGGCCAGGCAAAGTTAATATCGCTACCAAGATACTTCGATCCCATCACGATAAAGGCTCCGCCATATGCCTTACGAGTAATCAGTGTGACAAGTGGAACTGATGCTTCTGCGTATGCGTAGAGGAGTTTGGCTCCACGGCGAATGATTCCATTCCATTCTTGCTCTGTTCCTGGAAGAAATCCTGGGACATCAACGAGTGTGAGAATTGGAATATTAAATGCATCGCAGAATCGAAGGAATCTAGCTGCTTTTTCCGATGAGTTAATATCGAGAGTTCCAGCAAGCTGCGCTGGTTGATTTGCGATCACGCCGATTGACTGACCTTCAATGCGCGCAAAACCTACGACAATGTTCGGCGCATAGAGAGAGTGAACTTCCAGGAATTCACCTTCATCCACAATCGCTTGAATGAGAGATTTCATGTCGTATGGCTGGTTTGGAGAGTCAGGGATAAGTGAGTTGAGAGCCTTATCGGATGCTTTCTTATCCAGTGTCTCTGTTGGTGGAAGGACTGGTGAACCATCCATGTTATTGGATGGTAGATATGAAAGAAGAGCCTTCACATAGTCGATGGCATCGGCCTCAGAATCTGCCATGTAGTGGGCATTACCGGATTTAGTGTTATGTGTGTAAGCACCGCCGAGCTCTTCCATTCCGACATCTTCACCAGTGACGGTCTTGATCACATCAGGACCGGTGATAAACATATTTGAAGTTTCCTTCACCATCACAGTGAAGTCGGTGAGAGCAGGTGAGTATGCAGATCCACCGGCACATGGACCGAGGATGAGCGAGATCTGAGGAATGACTCCAGATGAACGAGTATTGAGTCGGAAGATCTTGCCATAACCATTGAGCGAGGCAACTCCTTCTTGAATACGAGCGCCTCCAGAGTCATTAATCCCAATAAGAGGGATACCTGACTTAAGTGCGAAATCTGCAATCTTTACAATCTTCTCAGCATGAACTTCTCCCAGAGATCCGCCGAAGACGGTGAAATCCTGTGAATAGAGTGCGATTGGGCGCCCATCAACTGTTGCTGTTCCAATAACTACACCATCACCGTAGGGGCGGTTCTTCTCCATGCCGAAGTTGGTGGCATGGTGGCGAGCAAACTCATCGATCTCTGTGAAGGAATCGGGATCGACAAGCATCTCAATACGCTCGCGGGCGGTCTTCTTGCCCTTGGCATGCTGCTTTTCAACTGCTCGGGCAGATCCTGCATGTACGGCTTCATCGATTCGAGCGCGGAGGTCTTCAATCTTTCCCGCGGTAGTGTGCAGATCGTGGCTCATGAGCCTAAGGTACTAGCCGTGGGTACAGATGCGCCAAGAGCGCCACTAGATAAGAAGCGCATATCGCAAGAAATCTCGCGGTACTGGCGGGTAAGCGTGGTTGAAGTCACCGGATCTACGCAAGATGATTTATTTCAACTCGCAAGTAATAAGAGTGCAATTCCCAAAACGATTCTCGTCAGCGAATATCAGAGCGCAGGTCGCGGACGTCTGGATCGCTCATTTATCGCACCTGCGCACAGCGCATTGACTTTTTCAATCTATATCGAACCGCAAGCAGATCGTGAGGAGTGGTCATTTCTCACTCTACTTGCAGGAGTAAGTGTGCAAGAAGCGCTAACGAAGTTAGATTCTTCTATTTCTGTTGGAGTGAAGTGGCCCAATGATTTATTGATTAATGGAAAAAAGATTGCAGGAATGATTGCGCAAGCAACCGATAAAGGAATCGTGCTTGGCATCGGAATCAATGTTGAGATGAGTAAAGAAGAGTTACCTGTCGAGGGAGCAACCTCACTTTCCATCGAAGGATTTGCTGTTCTTGATAGAAATCAGATCTTGGCAACTATCATCAACCATATAGAGATCAACTTTCAAATGTGGGAGCTAGGAAATAGTTTTATCTCAGCATATAAAGCGGCATCAGTGACCATAGGATCACCCGTTGAAGTGACTCTTCCTGGGGGAGAGGTAATCTCATCAACCGCTACGGGAATTTCAGATTCTGGAGCTCTCATCCTTGAAGATGGGCGTCAGGTAACTGTTGGGGATGTAGTTCATTTACGATAAACCGGTGAGCAATCGTTTTCCACGCGTGGGGGTTATTGGGGCAGGCCACCTTGCCCGAATGATGGTTGCACCAGCAGCCGCACTGGGCATCGATTTAATCCTCTTCGCAAGCGATAAGAATGAGCCCGGTGCACAAATCGCGCACCACCTTCTCGGTGATTACACCAATCTCGAAGAAGTACTTGATTTTGCACGAAACTGCGATCTTCTCACCCTGGAACATGGGAGCGTTCCACTCTCTCTCATTAAAGGGCTGGAAGTAGCAGGCATCAAGGTGTACCCATCGTCATCTGCCCTTAGCTACTCTCGCGATAGAGAGACATTGCTCCAGAAGTTGCGTCAATCTCAACCACAAATCAGGCTTGCGCAGAGTGAAGAACGCCTTAAGTGTGACTCGGCTATTTCGGTAACAGTCGCTCGTTCACCTCACGGGCAGGCAGCGTCTTGGGCTCCAGTTGAGTCGTCGCGAATTGATGGAGTCTGCGTGATGACAATTGCTCCAGCTCAACGGATTCCAGATAAAGTTTCAGAGCGATCACAGCAGATAGCACTTGAAATTGCTCAGTTGATTGGCCTTGTTGGCGTGATGACTATTGAGATGTTTGTTCAAGGTGATGAGATATATATCGGTGAGCTCGACATTAACCCCAGTGCGATGGGAAATTGGTCGATTGATGGAGCGGTGACATCTCAATTCGAACAGCATCTTCGTGCGATTTTAGATCTCCCACTTGGCTCACCAGATATGACATATCCATATGTAGTGATGGGAACGGTCTTGGGCGGGGAGAAGAGAGATATGTATCGTCCATATCTTCACTTGATGGCGCGATCACCTAACTTGCACTTCCATCAATACCGGAATGAAGTTAAGCCGGGTGTGATTACTGGCCACGTGACTGCCTGCGGTTCCAATCTCGCTCAGTTAGTTGAAGAGATCGAGCATGCTCGCGATTACATGAGTGGGTTGATTGAAGAGTAAATAACCTTGAGCTTTTTTCTGCTTCAGCTAGAAATGGCAAAAGGCGCCCGAATGAGCGCCCTTTGCAACTAGATTACTTGCCTTAATTAATCGGTGCGTCCGAGGGCATGGACTCGCCATCCAGCGTTACGCCATAGGTTACGGTCGAGCATATTTCTTCCATCGATAAGGAACTTACTCTTTACGAGTTGGCCAATCACAGATGGATCAAGCTCGCGATATTCCTTCCACTCTGTGAGGTGCAAGATTGCATCTGCACCCTTGACTGCATCGACAACCTTCTCTGCATAGTCGAGATTAGGGAATCGCTTACGTGCTGGCTCAATACCCTTTGGATCATGCACAACAACTTGCGCTCCAGCTGCTGAGAGCTGAGCTGCGATATCCAGCGCTGGGGAGTCACGAACATCATCACTATCTGGCTTAAATGTCGCACCAAGAACTGCAATCTTGTATTGAGTAAGGTCTTCTGAGAGATCTGCGCGAACAACATCGATTACGCGCTGGCGTGCTCGAAGGTTGATGGAATCGATCTCGCGGAGGAACTCAAGGGCTTGATCTGCTCCAAGTTCCTGGGCACGTGCCATAAATGCACGGATATCCTTTGGAAGACATCCGCCACCGAATCCGATACCTGCCTGCAAGAAGCGGTTACCAATGCGTGGGTCATATCCAATCGCCTTGGCAAGAACAGTGACATCACCACCCGCTGCTTCGCAGACTTCAGCCATCGCATTGATAAATGAAATCTTTGTCGCAAGGAAGGAGTTAGCAGCGACTTTAACGAGCTCTGCTGTTGGAAGGTCGGCGCGAATCCATGGTGTGCCGAGAGCAATGACTGGCTCATAAACTTCTTTGAGAATCTCTTCCGCGCGATCGTTGGCAACTCCCACAACTAAGCGGTTTGGTGTCAATGTATCTTCGACTGCAAAACCTTCACGGAGGAACTCAGGGTTCCAGGCTAAATCTGCCTGTGGTGCATGTGCTGCAAGATAATCACGGAGACCTTGTGCTGTTCCTACCGGCACAGTTGATTTACCAACAACAAGTGCGCCTTCCTTGAGATAAGGAGCAATCGCAGCAACAGATGACTTCACATAGGTGAGATCTGCGGCGAGTCCATCTTTGCTCTGCGGAGTTCCGACGCAGATGAAGTGAACATCTGCATCTGCGACTGCAGAGAAATCTGTGGTGAACGATAGGCGACCTGTCTTCATCTCGGCCTCGAGCAAGGTATCTAGGCCCGGCTCATAGAAAGGTAGCTCGCCTTTAGAGAGGAGCTCAACCTTATGAGGGTCGGTATCGATACCAACCACATCAAATCCGAGAGATGACATACATGCAGCGTGAGTTGCGCCTAGGTAGCCGCAACCGATTACTGAGAGCTTTAACTTCATGGCGGTGAGTCTATTGCAGGAGGATTATTTATTTGCAGCGCAAGGATTATTGGCGGCAGTTTGTGTCTTAAATTTATCGATAGTTGTGCTGGTAGGCGAGGCTTTTGGTGATGCAGATGACTTTTTTGTGACCACTGTATCGACCAGGGCGGTATCGTTTTTAATGCGATTCCATAGCTCTGGCGCTAAGACCTCATCCCAGATCACAACCGAGCCCAGAGTTGGATGGCGACCGTTGGGATTAGAAAGTGGAACTGTAAGTGTGCGGACATTTCCTGATGAGAGATTGCGCATCTGCTTTGCGAGGGTGAGGAGATCATTTTTATTGACGCCTTCATCCATCTTCACGGTTGAGATTGTTGCTTGGTAGAAATTTGCTAACTTAATTGGATTAAGAAGAGTTCCCGATGAAGTTGCCTTACGAATAATGGCAGAGACAAATTGCTGTTGGCGCTCCATGCGTCCAATATCTCCACGTCCATCGAAATCACGTGTTCGAACGTATTTCAGAGATTCAACTCCATCTAGGGTGTGAGTACCTGCATCCATGACAAGGTGGCTCTTTGGATCGTTGATGGGAACTTTAGAACAGACTTGGATTCCACCAAGGGCATCAACAACGCCGACAAATCCAGCAAAGCTCACTTCAACATAGTGATCAATCTTTAGCTGAGTCGCACCTTCAATAGTTCTGATGAGGAGCGGAGCACCACCAAATGCAAAAGCGGCATTGAGCTTGCCATCGCGAGCCGGTATCTCAGATTTTCCATCGGTGCTTGTATGAGCGGGAATGGTGACGAGAGTGTCTCGAGGAAGCGAGACGATATATGCGGCATCCCGATTCTTGCTGATGTGGACCAAGAGCATCGTGTCAGAACGTCCACCGGCTGCAACCTTCACGCCGCCTACGCGCAACTTCTTAATCTGCTCTTTGGTAAGTCCCTCGCGATTATCTGAACCAACGACGAGGTAGTTAAGTGCCGAATTCACCTTCTCTGGTCGGTCACCCATGCCAGCAAAGACATCGATACGCGAGATTTGACCACTGACCTGGCCGAGCCCGAGCCAAGTGATGGCAGAGAGCGCTACAACACCGAGTGAGAGTGATGTAATAATTCGAATCGCGCGCGTTGATTTCACATGCGCAGGGTACTTGAACGATAGCGTTATGGGGTTATGGCGACACAGCAGAGCGAGCAGTTAAGTGGCAATTCACTGCCATTTGTCTCTGTCATCCTCCCCATTCTCAATGAAGAGCCATACTTGAAAGATGCTGTGCACTCAATTCTCTCTCAGGATTATCACGGTGACTTTGAAGTTGTCCTAGCGGTCGGACCATCTAAGGATCGGACTCAAGAGATAGCTGAACAACTCCATCGGGAAGATTCGCGAGTAATCGTTGTCGCGAATCCAACTGGACGAACAGCCGCCGGACTTAATGCGGCTTTGGGCGCATCCAGAGGTTCTGTGATTGTGCGAGTCGATGGCCATTCTCAGATTCCATCCGATTACATCTCAATCGCCGTTGATCTTCTCAATGAGACCGGTGCAGTCAACGTGGGTGGAATGATGGCAGCGGTGGGAGTTACCACTTTTGAGAAGGCCGTTGCCGGCGCAATGCGTAGTCCACTAGGCGTTGGTGCATCGCGTTTCCATACCGGGGGCGAGGCTGGTGAAGTCGACACCGTCTATCTCGGAGTCTTTAAGAAGGAAGCCCTTGTAGCTATTGGTGGATTTGATGAACGATTCACACGAGCACAAGATTGGGAACTCAACTTTAGATTACGTAGCAATGGCGGGGTAATTTACTTTGATCCTCGATTACAAGTGACCTATCGACCTCGGCCAAGTGTGGCAAAACTTGCAAAACAGTATTTTGAATATGGAAGATGGCGTCGCGCTGTTTCGCGGCGACATAAGGGAACTATCAACTATCGATACTTAGCTCCACCGGTTGCCCTTACCGGCTTCTTACTCTCACTCATTACGGGACTTTTCATACACCCCATCCTCTTTATCCCTGCTGGCATCTATCTACTTTTTGTGGGGGTAGCAGCAGTTGCTATTGCGAGATCAATCACGCAATACATTTATCTCTTAGCGGTGATTCCTACGATGCATTTTGCGTGGGGCGCAGGATTTATTACCTCACCGCGCAATCTCATACCGCCTGATACGACCCACTAACCGATGAAGGGCGCCCCACTGGGGTAATCTTCCCCATATGAGCCAGCCAGTAATCGTCTATGAGCCATTTAAGGCTGGCCTCCCACCGATGCGCGCCTATCTGCGCTCGCTCTGGCACCGTCGAGCATTTATCTCAGAGTTTGCCCGCTCAGAACTTCGCGAGCAGAACTTTGGCTCGGTATTCGGCCAGATGTGGTTGGTGCTCAATCCGCTCCTCCTCTCTGGGGTCTACTTCCTCCTTATCTACGTCATCGGCGGAACTAGTGATGCGGTTCGATTCGGGCACCTAACAGCAACGCTCTTTCTCTTCTACTTAATTGCAAATAGTTTGACCGGTGGCGTGAAGGCAATTACCTCAGGGCAACGGCTGATCCTCAACACCTCCTTTCCGCGAGTGATGCTTCCGATCTCAGCTGTCGTTGTTGCGCTCTTTAAATTCCTTCCAACACTTGTAGTCGCATTTGCCATCCATGCAATTCTTGGACTCCCATACTCATGGCAGATGCTCTGGGCGCTTCCTGTTCTTGTAATCGCAATTGTGATGGCGCTCGGCATGGCTATCTTGATTTCATGCATCAATGTTTACTTCCGTGATATCTCAAGCATGCTTCCATATATGACGCGCAGCTTGCTCTACTTATCACCGATTCTCTATGAAGCTTCAACAATCTCAGACCACATTAAGCAGTATCAAGTTGTTAATCCAATCTTCTATCTACTTGATTCATGGTCACGTGTGATGGTTCATGCAGAAGCACCAACAACATTTGGTCTTATTCACTCAGCGCTCTTTGCTCTTGTGATCTTTATAGTCGGCACTTACTTCTTCCTATCGAGGGAGCGTGATTTCGCTGTCCGACTTTAATCATCAGCATCCGCAAGGATCTATCGCCGTTTCAGTCCAGGATTTGGGGCTGACCTACACGACTTCGATCGATAAGAAGCCGACCCTCAAGGCTCGTTTAAAGTCACTTGGTCGCGGAAAGAAACACACTCGCACGGTTCAGGCTCTCAACGGAGTCTCACTCGATGTTCACTATGGAACAGTTCTTGGAATCATCGGCTCTAATGGCGCAGGTAAATCTTCGCTCATGCGAGTCATCTCAGGAATTGTGCCGCCAACACGAGGACGAATCGAAGTTCATGGAAGCGTAAGCACACTGCTAGCTCTCGGGGTCGGTTTTAATCAAGCGATGACAGGGCGTGAAAATGTCTATCTTGGCGGTTTAGCAGCCGGTATGTCGCGCGATGAGATTGATGCCAACTTCCAAGCTATCGCAGACTTCTCTGAACTTGGAGAGGCAATAGATGCGCCGATGCGAACATATTCATCTGGAATGTTTGCTCGCCTCGCGTTCTCGGTAGCAGCGGTGGTCGAACCAGATATCTTGATTGTCGATGAAGCTCTCAGCACTGGAGATGCTCACTTCAAAGCGAAGTCACTCAATCGCATGAAGGAACTTCGCACAGCAGATCGAGCTCTTATTCTGGTAAGCCATGCGCTGGCAACAATTGAAGATCTCTGCAATGAAGTCATCTGGCTTGATAAAGGTAAGTTAATGGCTCGTGGAAACCCCGCAGAAGTCATCGCCGCCTATCGCGAATTTATGAATGTCAGAAAGAGCGCATCATCTGATGAGGATGTTTAAGAAGTTAGCTTCGGCACTTGTTGTAATTCTCTCGCTTAACTTTCTCCCACCTGCGCAAGCAGAAAATATCCCTGCCTCATTTGCCTTCACAGGGGCCGGCTATGGACATGGTGTTGGAATGAGTCAGATTGGCGCCAAGGCGAGAGCGGATGCTGGCGAAAGCGCAACAGCAATTTTGAAGTATTACTACAAAGATGTTGAAATCCTTCCTGTTGTCGACACAGCGACGATTCGCGTCAATATCGGCCATGCACTTAAGAGCGTTACCTTTTCAACGACTTCTGTCGGCACCTCATTGCAGATTTTCTCTGGAGATGTTCAAGTGGCGACAGTTCCAAATAAACGTCGCTTCACGCTCAACATCTCACCTGATCTCAAGAGTATCGCTGGATATAACACTTCACTTTTAACGGTGAGGTGGAGCGGTGGTCCAACTCCAGTTATTACAGTGACAGAGTCGGGAACCACAGAGAGATTCCGCTACGGTTTTATTCAGGTAAAGGTTGTGAGAGGAGCACTTGAGGTCACCACATCTCTCTCCGTGCACGATGAATACCTCTTAGGAATAAGTGAGGTCTCATCAGCGTGGCCATCTGCAATGCTCGAGGCTCAAACTATTGCTTCACGGAGTTATGCGCTCTCGAAGATGGGTGGAATTAAAGCTTCCTGCGATTGTCACCTCTATGCACATATTGCAGATCAGAACTTTGTTGGCTTCGCCAAAGAGGCTGAGCCTCGATTTGGAAGGCTTTGGCGTGAAGCGGTCCTTCGTACGGTTGTTGATTCCTCAACCGGACTTGCGATTCTTCACCGTGGAAAGCCAATCCAGGCCTACTTCTTCTCCTCATCCGGTGGTGCAACACAGACCACTGCCGATGCGTGGGGTGGATTTACTGGCTATACCCAATCAGTTTCGGATTCAGCGAGCGTTGATGTAAAGCTCAACCCGCGCTTTGCTTCCTGGAGAGCAACATCAACGCAACAACTTGTGGCACAAGCTTTTGGACTTCCCAATGTTGTGGCGCTAGAGGTCATCTCACGAAATTCCGCTGGCGCAGTTACTTGGATCAAAGGAACATCCAGTGAAGGGGTCTCTCAAGTGATTCGAGGAGATACCTTCAGAAGTCGCGCAAAGTTACCTTCGCCATGGTTCACATTAGTGAACTAAAGAGCAAAAAGTTGATTGGTCTTGATTGTTTAATTCGCGTGGAGAATGGAGTTAAGTCCACCCCATGTGCCAGTGCGCATGACCGCTTCCAAACCACCTGTAAGTGAATTACGTCGGAAGAGAAGATCATGAGCGCCTGAGAGCGTGCCGGCTTTAACTACCTGACCATCAGGCAAAGTCACCTTTGCTGCCGCAGTGATGTAGGTTCCTGCTTCAACCACACAATTGTTGCCAAGTGAGATACCAAGGCCAGAATTTGCACCAAGTAGACACTTCTCGCCAATAGAAATTACCTCTTTGCCGCCACCGCTTAGCGTTCCCATGATGGATGCTCCACCACCGATATCGCTACCATCTCCGACAACTACGCCGGCAGAGATTCGACCTTCAACCATAGATGTGCCGAGAGTGCCGGCATTGAAGTTTACAAATCCTTCATGCATCACGGTTGTGCCCGAGGCAAGGTGGGCTCCGAGGCGAACGCGATCAGCATCGGCGATACGAACGCCACTTGGAATGACGTAGTCGACCATACGTGGGAATTTATCGACGCCATACACCGCAATAGCGCCATGCTTTGCCTTCAATCGGGCACGTGTTAACTCAAAGCCTTCAACTGCGCAAGGTCCGACAGATGTCCACACCACATTTGTAAGTAGTCCAAAGATTCCATCGAGTGATTGCCCATGAGGTTTCACCAGGCGATGGGAGAGTAGGTGGAGACGAAGGTATGCATCTTTCGCATCAACTGGCGCCTTAGTTAAATCAATTTCAACAGAGACAACTTCACGAGTCACGCCGCGATCGGCATCGGGTGTTGCCAGAGCAAGAAGAGATGCATCTGGCGCGCCGGTGAGTGGGCCGAGTGCAGGCGCGGGATACCAGACATCGAGAACTGTTGATCCAGCTAGCGTTGCAACTCCATGGCCATGTGCCAGATTGCTCATTGATTGCGATGACACAGATTGTGATGACATGGGATGAAGGATAGTCCTTTGAGCCCTATCCTTCTGTGTATGCGAATCGCCGTGTATTGCTCATCATCACCCTCTATCGATCCGAAATTTATCGACCTCTCATTCGAACTTGGGGCTGCAATTGCAAGTAGCGGAGCAGAGCTCGTCTCCGGCGGAGGTCATATCTCGTCGATGGGGGCGATTTCCCGAGGAGCGCGTAGCAAAGGTGGAAAGACAATTGGCATCATCCCGCAGAAGCTCGTGGATATTGAATTTGCCGATCACGATAGCGATGAGTTGGTTATCGTCGACACAATGCGCACTCGTAAGGCAAAGATTGAAGAGCTAGCAGATGCCTTTATTGCTCTTCCCGGCGGGCTCGGAACTCTCGAAGAGCTCATTGAAATTTGGGTAGGACGTTATTTGGGTTTCCACTCAAAGCCGATTGTGATTCTCGATCCTTATGGTGTTTATGGAAAGTTGCATGACCTCGTCGTTGATTTAGAGAATCAAGAGTTTGTTAAGCCAGGGATGCGCGATCTCGTTCTCTGGGCAACAACTATTGAAGAGACTCTTGCATTTATCAAGGAGCACCATGCGAAGTAATTCAATGGCAATCTCGCAATTGATTGCTGCCCCTGCAACCAAAGTGTGGGATGCGATTGCTGATTGGGAAAGTCAGGGCGATTGGATGCTCCAGACAAAAGTGATTCGCACAAGCGAGATATCGGCTGGTGTTGGTGTAAAGATTGAAGCTTTTACCGGACCGCTCTATCGCCTCTATCCTCGATTTAAATTTCTTGGCCTTCTTGATTTGATGGAGGTGACTGCGTGGGATCCACCGCGCCGCTGCGATGTGATTCATTACGGCAAAATACTCAAAGGCTGCGGGACCTTTGAGGTCATCGCACTCGATGAGAACCACACCACCTTTCACTGGTCAGAAGAGATCAAGGCGCCTTGGCTACTCTTTATCGCGGCTAAACCCTTTATCTGGCTTGGGGTAAAGATTTCTCTCGCCCGTTTTGCTCGCCTTCTGGAGTAATCTCTATTCCTATGAGCTCCCCTCAGACAATCGCAGAGATGCTTGCCTCTCTGCCCGAGGAGGAGCGTTTTATTTTGACCCTGCATTACCTCAAGGGTAAGAGCGCAGCTGAGATTGCAACTCTCCTCTCAGTCCCAGAACGCGCAGTCGCTGCCGTCATCGAATCTGGGAAAAGGCGGATTACCGCACAATTGGGGCTCTAGCCCCGCATAAAGTCGATTTCCTTTAGAGGGGTTAAATGCGGGATACTTATCCCATGGCAGCAATGAAACCCCGCACTGGCGATGGCCCAATGGAAGTAACAAAGGAAGCTCGCTCCCTTGTTATGCGAATTCCCCTCGAAGGCGGAGGACGCCTCGTGGTTGAGCTCAATCCTCAGGAGGCAAATAACCTCAGCGCAGCTCTTGAAGCCGCAGTAGCACTCATCAAGAAGTAAGGGTGCAGAGAAAATTCTCCAATCAGTTAGCCCTGAAATCGACTCACTTCTCGGTGGCGATCTCCTAGCGCTTGGATTTATCAAGAGCCCAGAGGGAGAGATCTCCTTCCTTGGAAAGAGCTCTCTCATTAATGGGATTGAGAAACTCTTTGAGATTAACCTCGTTGATGAGGTGAATTTCTTTGCACCGACCGGTAAGGCAGGCGAACTCTTTGAAGTTCCAATTCTCCATAGCGAGACTGAAATGGATCGCCTCTATCTGGTGGCAGTTGGCGATCAATCACTTAAGGATTACCGGGCAGCAGGTGCGGCCCTTGGTCGAAAAGTTCGTGGTAAAGCGGTCAATCTCATCTCACTAGTTCCAACGAAGAAGGCGGAGGTGAAGGCACATGCAATCTCCATCATCCTCGGCGCATACACCTGGAATTTAAAGACAACAGCCCCAGCTGAGATCCCTACGTTTACTATTGCAACTCAGGAGGTGGAGGCGCTCGCGGAGGCTAATGCAATCGCAGAGGCTCTGGTCTTTACTCGCGACCTTATTCACACACCTTCAAACATTAAGAATCCACAATGGATGGCAGAGCAGGCGAAGAAGATTGCTGCTAGCAAGGGCCTTGATATTCGAGTCCTTGAAGGTAAAGAGATTGCAGAATTCGGCGGATTAGTCGCAGTGGGAATGTCTTCACCACAACCAGGTCCTCGCTTTATTGAACTCTCATATGTTCCTAAGAAGATTGCTAAGTCAAAGGTGAAGGCGGTTGCTGCGCTTCCTCACGTTGTCATTGTCGGAAAAGGAATCACTTACGACACCGGCGGAGTTTCGCTCAAGCGTCCATACGACATGATGGTTCCGATGAAGAGCGATATGGCAGGGTCTGCTGCAGCGCTCGGTGCAATTTCAGCAATTGCAGATCTCCAACCGAATATTCGCGTCACTGTATTGATGATGTGCGCTGAGAATGCTCTCTCTGGCACATCGCAACGTCCATCAGACATCATCACTCAATACGGTGGAACTACAGTTGAAATTATCAATACCGATGCTGAAGGCCGTCTAGTTCTAGCAGATGGACTTGCCTATGCCGATAAGAATCTCGATCCTGATTATCTTCTCGATATTGCGACTCTAACTGGTGCAGCAACCTTAGGACTCGGTCGCCAATACGCTGCGATGTATACAAGAGATAAGAAGTTAGCTGCTTCGCTAAGTGCTATTGGCGAAGCTTCAGGTGAACGCGTCTGGCATATGCCGCTAGTGGATGATTATGTGGATTCACTCGATAGCGATGTTGCTGACCTCAACCACGCTGCCGATAAGCATGACTACTCAGCGGGATCGGTGACCGCCGCCCTCTATCTCGAGCATTTTGTGGGGGAGCGCAAGTGGGTCCACCTCGATATCGCAGGAACTGCTCGTAGCGAATCAGATTCTGGAGAAAATCCAAAGGGCGGCACCGGATATGGCGTCCGTTTGCTCGTTGATTGGATATTGTCGCTCTCATGATTACAGATCCGCACTCCTATGCAGAGAGCTTTATTGCCGAGGATGCGATCAAGCTCGCAGCTAGAGCACGTGGAGTGGAGATTGGAACTCGTGATGTCACACAAGGCGCCGGTTCATATCTTGCATTTCTAGCCCAACTCCTTAAGGCGCAATCAGTTGTTGAAGTAGGAACTGGCTCTGGTGTTGGCTCACTCTGGCTCCTCGATGGAATGCTCAAGTCAGGAACTCTCACCTCAATCGATGATGAGATGGAACATAGTTCGAT
>JBEEOC010000006.1:0-28229 GCA_041191845.1 Actinomycetota bacterium
CTGTCCTTGATAAGCGCACCGGCAAAGAGAAGAAATTTGTCATGCCAAAGAACTGCCCTGAGTGCGGTTCAGTACTTGCTGCAATTTCAGAGGGTGATGTTGATATTCGTTGCACCAATCAACGCAGCTGCCCAGCTCAACTGCGTGAGCGCATCTTCTATATCGGTTCGCGCGCAGCCCTTGATATCGACGTTCTTGGGTTAGAGGCCGCGATTGCAATGTTGGCAGATAAGATCATTGAAGATGAAGGCGATCTATTCGACCTCACCGAAGAGAAGTTAGTGAGGTCACCATTTTTTACCAAGAAGGATGGAACGCCAGGTAAGAACGTTGAGAAGTTATTGGCAGCACTGGGTGAGGCAAAGAACCGTCCACTTTGGCGCACTATCGTTGCGCTCTCTATCCGCCACGTTGGTCCAACTGCGGCGCAGGCTCTTGCAGCTCGGTTGGGGTCGATGGATGCAATCGCAAAGGCTTCAGTTACCGAACTTGCTGAGATTGATGGTGTTGGCGGAGTTATCGCCGAATCGATCGTTGAATGGTTTAGCGTCGATTGGCACCAAGCGATAGTCAGGAAGTGGGCTGCAGCAGGTGTTGCGATGGAAAATATCGCAGGCGAGGCAAAGCCTCAGACCTTGGCCGGACTTACCTTTGTTGTCACTGGTGGCCTTGAGAACTTCACCCGCGATTCGATTGCGGAGACCATCTCTGCCCATGGCGGAAAGCCTTCCTCATCGGTCTCAAAGAAGACCGATTATGTATTGGTGGGAAGTGACCCAGGATCGAAGCTGGCAAAGGCGCAAGAGTTAGGCGTCACAATCATCGATGAGGCTCGCTTCTTAGAGCTTCTCGCCGGAAAGTAGTAATCTATAGCCATGTCTGCATACCTCGGTGAAGTAGCTCGCGAGCTACCTATCTCTCCAGAAGCATTTGGCGTAACCGCCTTCGTAATCTTTACCTTCCTTCTCTATATCGTTCTTCGCTTCGACAAGTAATTACGCGAGATACAAATCTCTATGCGACTTGGTCTCTATGGCGGAACATTTGATCCGATCCATAACGGCCATCTCCACCTCATCGCAGAACTACTGCAGCGCAAGATTGTCGATCGCATTCTGGTAATTCCTGCCGGTCAACCTCGCCTTCGCAGTGGTGAGCCTTCAGCAACCGGTGCACAACGACGAACTATGTGTCAGCTTGCGATCAATGAGTTGGCCCCAGAGCTTCGCAGAAAGGTTGAGGTCAATCCGATTGAGATTCTTCGGATGGGACCGAGCTACACCATCGATACAGTTGAGGCAGTCAAGCAGGCTTATCCTGACGATGAGCTAGTTCTGATCATCGGAAGCGATGCACACGAGAAGATTGATCAATGGCATCGAGTCGATGAGTTGTTGAAGCTGGTCACCGTCGAGGTAATTGCGCGCCCAGGCTATGAAGGCGCCGGTGCGCGCGATATTGATGCAATTGATGTCTCAGCAACCCAAGTACGATTACACCAGTCAGATCAGCTTCCGCCCTCTGTCGCCGCCTATATCAAGGAGAACAACCTCTATGCCAGCTAGCCCAAGCACAATCGCTCATACTCAGATTGCCGCGCAAGCTGCTGCCGATAAATTTGGAACAGAGATGGTTGCACTCGATCTCTCGGAGCAAGCTGTTCTCTCAGAAGTCTTTCTCATTGTGACAGCGCAGAATGTTCGCCAAGTAGCAGCAATCTCAGATTGGGTAGAGGAGAAGCTACGCCTTGCCGGTGATAAGCCACTGCGTCGTGAAATCAGCGAGGAGTGGGCGCTCCTTGATTACTCAGATCTCGTAGTTCACATCCAGAGCAAAGTCCTTCGCAGCTACTACATGCTCGATCGCCTCTGGAACGATTGCCCAACAATTGAACTCAATATTAAAGAGCCAAGTGAAGATGGTGAAGCCGTCAATGGCTAACACCATTATTTTGTGGCGCCACGGTCAGACCGACTGGAACGTCCAGAATAAGTTTCAAGGACATACTGATATCCCACTCAATGCAGTTGGGGAGTATCAAGCAACACATGCCGCAAGGCTCGTTGTTGATATGAAACCAACAGCAATTATCTCAAGTGATCTTATGCGCGCTCAGAAAACCGCCCAAGCTCTCAGCGATATCAATGGCCTGCCAATCCACGTTGATGCCAGACTCCGTGAAACTAACTGCGGAAAGTGGGAAGGTCTGACCGGAGAAGAGATTAGAGCTGTTGACTTTGAGAATCTCAAGGAGTGGTCACTCGGTGGCGATAATCCTGCAGGTGGTACTGGAGATCGCCGAAGTGAAGTAGGTGCACGAGCAAAGGCAGCGATCGAAGATTACTTAGCTGGCAGAGATGGCCAGATGCTTGTCGTTGCAACCCATGGTGGAACAGCGAGAGCGATTATCGGTATGTATCTCGAACTTCCGATTCCTTACTGGTCGAAGATCGGTGGCCTCTCCAATGCTTCATGGTCGGTGCTCTCTCACACTCCTAAGGGTTGGCTGCTCACAGAACATAATGCTGGCTCAATCCCAGAGCCGGTCCTTGGCCAAGATGGAGCTGCGGTAATACCTGACTCAGTGAGGTAATATTCGAAGGTAGAACAAGCGGGGATATGGCGCAATTGGTAGCGCGCTTCCATGGCATGGAAGAGGTTAGGGGTTCGATTCCCCTTATCTCCACAGAAATTTCGCTTACTCCATCATCGGTTAAGATTGGCCAATGACCACAGATCACCAAGAACACGCGGCATACGACTTCGCCTACGTGCAAGAGAAGTGGCTTCCAATCTGGGACAAGCTCGAGCCATTTAAATCAGGGCGAGCAGACGACCCACGTCCCAAGAAGTATGTCTTGGATATGTTCCCTTACCCATCAGGTGATCTCCATATGGGACATGCTGAGGCTTACGCCCTCGGCGATGTTATTGCCCGCTACTGGATCCAAAAGGGCTTTAACGTGATGCACCCAATTGGTTGGGATGCATTTGGATTGCCGGCCGAGAACGCTGCAATCAAGCGCAATGCAGATCCGCGCGAATGGACCTATGAGAACATCGCCGTGCAGAAATCTTCAATGCGCCGCTATGCATGTTCATTCGATTGGGATCGAGTCTTTAACACCTGCGACCCTGAGTACTACAAATGGAATCAATGGCTCTTTATCGAGCTCCATAAGCGTGGTCTTGCGTATCGTAAAGATTCTGCAGTCAACTGGTGTCCAGGGTGCCAGACGGTTCTGGCAAATGAGCAGGTTGTTGCCGGGCTCTGCGAGCGATGCGATAGCGCTGTCACAAAGAAGAAGTTAAATCAGTGGTATTTCAAGATCACAGATTATGCAGATCGCTTGCTCGATGACATGGCTCAGCTTGAGGGTAAGTGGCCAGAGAAGGTGCTGCAGATGCAGCGCAACTGGATTGGTCGCTCCCAGGGCGCCAATGTTCAATTTGAGATAGAAGGTCGCAGCGAGCCGGTCACTATCTATACCACCCGTCCTGACACTTTATATGGCGCAACATTTATGGTGGTTGCAGCTGACTCCGCGCTTGCAGCAGAGCTTGCGGCAGGTGGACCAGTTGAAACAGAGTTCAATAACTACCTGGAATCAGTCAAGGCGGCATCAGATATCGATCGCCTTGCAACCGATCGTCCTAAGACTGGCGTTGATCTCAAGCGCTTTGCAATCAATCCGGTCAATGGCGCAAAGCTTCCAATCTGGGCATCTGACTATGTCTTGGCAGATTATGGAACTGGCGCAATCATGGCTGTTCCGGCTCACGATCAGCGCGACTTAGATTTTGCAAAGGCGATGGGCCTTCCGGTTCAAGTTGTTGTGGAGACCGAAGAAGAAGATCCAGCAGTTACCTTTATCGCAACAACTGGTGACGGCGTTCTTGTGAACTCAGGTTCACTCAATGGCCTCCGCAAGGATGAGGCAATCGCCAAAATCACTGCAGAGCTTGAGGCAAAGGGCCTTGGAAAGGCTGCTCGTAACTATCGCCTGCGTGATTGGCTCGTCTCTCGCCAGCGTTTCTGGGGCACACCAATTCCAATCATTCACTGCCAGAAGTGTGGTGAGGTGCCAGTACCTGCAGATCAGCTCCCTTTAACTCTTCCATCTGCAAAAGATATTGATCTCAAGCCAAAGGGGCAGTCACCACTTGCCGCTGCAACAGATTGGGTCAACACAACCTGTCCTCAGTGCGGCGCAGCAGCGCTCCGTGATTCAGACACGATGGATACATTTGTCGATTCATCGTGGTACTTCCTCCGTTATCCATCATCGACTAACGATAAAGAGCCATTCTCACGTGCCGATATCGATACCTGGCTCCCAGTAGATCAATATGTCGGTGGCGTTACCCATGCAATCTTGCACCTGCTCTATTCACGATTCTTCACCAAGGTTCTCAACGATATGGGGATGCTTGGCTTTAACGAACCATTTACCCGCCTGCTCAATCAGGGAATGGTTTTAATGGATGGCTCTGCCATGTCGAAATCTCGCGGCAACTTGGTGCGCCTCTCAGATGAATTAGAGAAACATGGCGTTGATGCAATCCGTCTCTCGATGGTCTTTGCTGGCCCACCGGAAGATGATGTGGATTGGGCAGATGTCTCTCCATCTGGATCTGTGAAGTTCTTAAGTCGCGCATGGCGCCTCTCTGGCGATGTGGCATCTGCTCCAGGCGTTGACTTCTCAACCGGTGATCTCACACTTCGCAAGGCAACACATAAAGCGCTCCATGATGCTGCTTTTGCTGTTGAATCATTCCGTTTCAATGTTGCCATCGCTCGTGTGATGGAACTTGTTAATGCAACCCGTAAGGCGATTGACACCGGATGTGGCGCAGCAGATCCTGCTGTCCGTGAAGCAGTTGAGGCGATTGCAATCATGCTCTCACTCGTTGCTCCCTTCACCGCAGAGGAGATGTGGGAGCGCCTTGGCCATAAGCCAGCGATTGCAACTGCAGGTTGGCCAGAGGTCGATCCAGCGCTTCTTGTCGCAGATGAGGTTGAGGCTGTCATCCAGGTCAATGGAAAGATCAAGGGACGTATCAACGTCTCACCATCGATCTCCGATGCCGACTTTGAGGCTGCAGCTCTTGCTCATCCCGATATTGTGAAGGAGCTAGCTGGCGCTACCCCTAAGAAGGTTATTGCCCGCGCTCCTAAGCTCGTCAATATCGTTCTTTAAATCGTTCTTTAAAACGGTCCCTCAATCTCCATCCACAGCGCAGTAACTCTGCCTGCCGCTGCCACATCTGCATCGCTTCAATCACGCTATGGAAAACATCAGAAATTGGTGGAGCGATCTCCACTACACCGCAGCTCAGAAGCGCTCTCTTCTCATCGTTGCAACTCTCGTTCTTGCAACATCATCATTCTTTATTATCCGCTCCTCATCTCCCAGCGAGGCTATAGCGCCACCACCATTGACCCTCGATGTGGCGGCAGTTGATATCACCGTCGATGTGCAAGGAGCGGTGGTAAATCCCGGTGTTTATAAGCTCACTATTGGCGCTCGAGTAGTCGATGCCATCAAGGCAGCAGGTGGGGTAACAAAGAGCGCTGATCCTTCCGATCTTAATCAAGCTCGGATCCTTGCTGATGGCGAACAAATCTATATCTATGCCAAGGCGAGTTCATCGCAGGCTAAGAGGGCAGTCAAAGTTAAACCGAAGAGCCCATCTGTGATCTCAGTAAATCGCGCAACTGCGAAAGAGTTTGAATCACTCGATGGCATCGGACCAGTCCTTGCCTCACGGATCGTCTCCTATCGCAAAGCCAATGGACCCTTTGCCACTATCGATGATCTCCTCAAAGTCCCAGGAATTGGAGCGAACACGTTATCGAAGTTCAAAGAAAAGCTTCGCGTGTAATTGATAGCAGGGCCCTTGCACTTGGGGGTGCGATCTGGGTTGGCGCACTTGTGCAGAGCTGGCTCTATCCGGCAGCTCTGACGGTGACTGCTCTTATTGCACTCTCTCTTGCAATAAAGAGAGGCAAGAAGCAGGCAGCGGTCTTACTTGCAGCAATCCTTTTGGGCTCTGCGCTTCTCTCTATCCGCCAATACTCCCTCTCACAGAGTGAGCTCCTAGAACACATTGGTGAGAACTTCACTATTGAGGCGAGGGTTCGAACCGATCCAGTTGCATTAGCGGCGAAGGTGCGGGGTCGAGATTTTGTGGAGCGCAAATTCTCATTCTTGGCATCAACCTATGCCGGTCCAATTCGCATCATCGCACCTCGCGTATCTGTGGCCGGGTTACTTCCCGGCCAGAAAATCTCAGTGACTGGGCGAGTAGTCAAAGGTAGTGAGCGGCGCGTTGCAGCGCTGCTGATTGCATCACGCCCAGTTACTGTGATCAAACCCGCATCGAGATGGGCGAAGGCGCTCTCGGCAATTCGCACTGGATTGCGCGATGCCAGTGGTGGTGGTGATGCAGGTGCGCTCATTCCTGGAATGGTGATTGGTGATACCGCAAAGCAGAGCGCAGATTTCAAGAACGATATGCGCAGAGCCGGTCTCACTCATCTTGTGGCAGTAAGCGGAGCTAACTTTGCCATCGTCTCGGCTTTTGTCTTGTGGTGTATGCAATTTGTATTTCGCAAAGTTCCAGCGCGGTTGATCACAACAGCAATAGCCCTCACTGCATTTATCGCACTTGTCCGTCCATCACCATCAGTACTGCGAGCTGCAGCTATGGCCGCTGTCATGATCCTTGCCATGTCTACGCGACAGGCGGGTGATTCTCTGCCCGCCCTCGGCTTTGCAATCGCTGCTGTCATTGCAATAGATCCCTGGCAGGCGCGTGATCCAGGTTTTGCGCTCTCTGTTCTGGCAACTGCGGGTTTACTTCTGCTGGCACCGCGCCTGACTGCGACGATGAAACGCTGGTTGCCGGAGAAGATAGCGGTAGTGCTAGCTATTCCGATTGCTGCAATAGCGCTCTGCCTTCCGGTGATCATCTCGCTTGCAGGATATTTCTCACCGATATCAATTATCGCCAATGTCATTGCAGCGCCCTTTGTTGCACCGATAACCATCGTTGGCTTTATCGCAGCTTTGATCTCGCCCCTTTCTGCACCTGCAGCACATCTGCTCATCGCCCTCATCCGCCCCTTTGCCACCGTCATTACTTCGATTGCTCGCTGGGCAGCCAGTTACTCCGTTATAGGAATTGAAAGTGGATTGCTGGGCTTTCTCGTGGCAGCCCTCATTGTTCTCTCCATATTTCTCTTTAAGCGGCGAGCGGTGATACTAATTCTTATTGCATCTCTCATCCTTCTTTGGTGGGGGAGATTTCCAGCAGGTGATTGGGATCTCTTTATCTGCGATGTGGGACAGGGGGATGGCTATGTCATCAATCTCCAGCACCATAAAGCGATTGTTATTGATGTGGGTCCCGATCCGCATTTGATTGATCAATGTCTGCGCCAATTGAAGATAGAGACAATCTCACTTCTCATATTGACTCATCCCCATGCCGATCACATCGCAGGTCTGTCAGGTGCGCGAAAGGGGAGAACGGTTGAGGCAACCTGGTATGGCAATATCTCAGCCGGCACCACAGCATCAATCGGTGAATACCGTATTGAGGTGCTCTGGCCGTTAGAGGCTGGTTTAGAGGATGCGAATCCCAATAACGTCAGTATCGCAGCGAAGATCTCAAGTAAGAATCTGAGCCTCTTTGCATCAGGTGATATCGAGCCTGATGTCCAAGGCGAACTTCGCGGAAAAGTTGGCAGAGTTGATATCTATAAAGTCGCCCACCATGGCTCGCGCTATCAAGATCTGACCTTCATGAGGGAGCTCTCACCCACACTTGCTCTCATCAGCGCGGGTGAGGGTAATAGCTATGGCCATCCAGCCCCATCGACTATTGCCGCCCTGGAGCAACTTCACGCTAAAGTTATGCGTACTGATAGAGATGGTGCAATTGCGGTGGTAGCAAATAACCACCACCTCACACTCTCATCAGCATCAGCGCGGTTTCGATTACTGCGCTGGGAGTAGTGTGATGAAGGAAATAACCGGCATCTGAAATTGACGTTGTTCAGAAGGGGAGGGCGATGAAATGAAATCTCTCTATCTCCTCCTTGGCGCAGAGGGCGCACTTGCGGATCGCGCCTTGGCCACGCTCGCATCCCAATTACAGGAAGAGAAGGCTGAAGTCACAACTCTTTTGGCCGGTGATGTAATCCCAGGCGATATTGCAGATGCACTTGCGCCATCACTCTTCTCTGAGCGGCGAGCGCTCATCCTCAAAGACCTTCAAGATCTCGATGATGAGTGCAAGGACGAGATTACTCGATATCTCGATGCTATTGATCCCACAACCACTCTCATCTTTATCCATAAGGGTGGCGTGAAAGGTAAGGCGCTCCTTGATGCGATCAAGAAAGCAAAGCCGGAAATCATCGCCTGTGATGCGCTGAAGAAAGAGGCGGAGAAAGAGCAGTTTGTGAAGGAGCTCTTCTTGGATGGCGGTCGCAAGGCGACACCTGGCGCAATTAAAGCTTTGGTCGGCGCCCTCGGAAGTGATTTACGTGAACTACAACAAGCTGTCTCACAACTCTGTCTCGATGCACCTAAAGGTCAGATTGATGAGGAGATGATCGACACCTTCCATAAAGGCCGGATGGAGACAACAGGATTTGATGTTGCCGATGCAACGCTCGATGGCGATCTTCCCACCGCGCTCATTACTCTGCGCAGCGCCCTTGAAACCGGAACTGATCCAGTGATGGTCACCTCTGCGATCGCCTCATCACTACGTAATCTCGCTAAAGTCTCTGGCGCCAATCGTGGATCGAAATCTATTGAGTTGGCAGGAGAGCTCGGCATGGCTCCTTGGCAGATCGATAAGGCCCGTCGCCAAATGGCGGGGTGGAGCCCGCGGGCAATCGCTGCCGCTGTTGAGGCGGTGGCGAAGGCAGATGGAGATGTGAAGGGGGCGAGCTCAGACCCGATCTTTGCCCTGGAGAAGGCTCTAGCCACCATCGCCGCCGCTCGGGCAGCCCGATAAGGGGCCTCCACTCTCGATTTTGGGCTCATAGCCCCGCGCTGATAGCCTTTCCCCCTGCTCAATCCGCCGGATTGGCGAGATTGACCGTAATTTTCACCGATTAGCTTTAGGAGCTCTACACGTGGCAAATATCAAGTCGCAGATCAAGCGTATTAAGACAAATGAGAAGGCTCGCCTTCGCAACAAGTCTGTTACATCAAGCTTTAAGACAGCGATCCGTAAGTTCCGTGATGCTGCGGCTAAGGGCGATGCAACAGCGATTACAACTGAGCTCCGCGCAGCTTCAAAGGCGCTCGATGTTGCAGTAGCTAAGGGTGTTATTCACAAGAATTCAGCAGCGAATAAGAAGTCATCAATGGCAAAGGCTGCTGCAAAGGCTGGCGCTCGCTAATCGCGAACGTCTCTCCTTCATCCACATTTACTATATTTACTAAGGCGGTTTACTTAAGTGCCAGCAATTAGCATTGCCAAGGCGCCACAACCGGCAGCAACTAACCCGGCGCAGATTCGTAACTTCTGCATTATCGCCCATATCGATCACGGCAAATCAACGCTGGCAGATCGCATGCTCCAAATTACTGAAGTTGTTGAAGCGCGCCTGATGCGCGCTCAATATCTCGACCGCATGGATATCGAACGTGAGCGCGGTATCACCATTAAATCTCAGGCAGTTCGCCTGCCATGGAAATCTGGTCGCGATGGCCAGGAGTACATCCTCAATATGATCGACACCCCAGGTCACGTTGACTTCACCTATGAAGTCTCTCGCTCACTTGCAGCATGTGAGGGAGCAGTTCTCCTTGTTGACTGTGCTCAAGGTATTGAGGCGCAGACCCTTGCCAACCTCTATCTTGCGATGGAGAACAACCTCACCATCATTCCAGTTCTCAATAAGATCGATCTTCCTAATGCGCAGCCAGATAAATTTGCAGCAGAGCTTGCCGGACTTATCGGTTGCAAAGTTGAAGAAGTATTGCGCGTCTCCGGTAAAACAGGTGATGGCGTGGCAGAGCTTCTCGATGAGATTGTTGCTCAAATCCCGGCACCAGTCGGTGATCCCGATGCGCCAGCTCGCGCATTGATCTTTGACTCTGTCTATGATGCCTATCGCGGAGTTGTTACCTATGTTCGCGTTGTCGACGGCCATCTCAATCCACGTGAGCAGATTCAAATGTTCTCAACCGGTGTTAAGCATGAAGCCCTTGAGATTGGCGTGATCTCACCAGAACCGATGCCATCAAAGGGCCTTGGCGTGGGTGAAGTGGGTTATCTCATCACTGGCGTGAAGGATGTTCGTCAATCACGCGTGGGTGACACCATTACCAACTTTGCTCGCCCAACGAAGGAAGCACTCGGTGGATATAAAGATCCAAAGCCGATGGTCTTCTCCGGTCTCTTCCCGCTCGATGGGGCAGATTTTCCAGTATTGCGCGATGCGCTTGAGAAGTTGCAGCTCAATGATGCAGCCCTTGTCTATGAGCCAGAGAGTTCTGCCGCACTTGGTTTTGGTTTCCGTTGTGGCTTCCTCGGCCTACTCCATATGGAGATTGTCCGTGAGCGTCTTGAGCGCGAGGCAAAGCTCAACTTAATCTCAACTGCGCCAAACGTTGTCTATCGCGTGACAATGGAAGATGGCAAAGAGATTATCGTGACCAACCCATCTGAATTCCCAGAGGGCAAGGTTAATAATGTGAAGGAACCGATTGTGAAGTCCACAATCTTGGCCCCTTCTGAATTTATCGGAACGATTATGGAGCTCTGCCAAGAGCGCCGTGGCGTGATGCTCGGTATGGATTACATCTCTGAAGATCGCGTTGAAATCCGCTACACACTTCCACTAGCCGAAATCGTCTTTGACTTCTTTGATCAACTTAAATCTCGCACCCGAGGTTACGCATCTCTTGATTATGAAGAGATGGGCGATGAAGAAGGAAACCTTGTGAAGGTCGATATCTTGTTGCAAGGCGAGGCGGTCGACGCCTTTAGCGCCATTGTTCACCGCGATAAGGCATATGCCTATGGTGTGATGATGACTGGCAAGCTCCGCGAGCTTATCCCTAGGCAGCAATTTGAGGTTCCTATTCAGGCAGCTATCGGCTCACGCATCATCGCTCGTGAATCAATCCGTGCGATTCGCAAAGATGTTCTTGCAAAGTGTTACGGTGGCGATATCTCACGTAAGCGCAAACTCCTTGAGAAGCAGAAAGAGGGTAAGAAGCGTATGAAGATGGTGGGACGCGTTGAAGTTCCACAGGAAGCATTCGTTGCCGCCCTCGCTACCGATGCCGATATCGAGAAGATCAAAGCCGCTCGTAAGCTCGAAAATTAATAGATAGCTACACCCGCTATGTTCTCGTATTACGTGCATATCCCATATTGCGTAAGACGATGTGGTTACTGCGACTTCAATACCTACACACCATCTGAACTCCAAGATGGCGCATCGCTTGAGATCGTCTCAGCAGACTATATCGACGCCGTCCTTCGCGAACTTGAGACTACCCCTACTGATGAGGTGAGCACCATCTTCTTCGGTGGTGGCACACCATCGCTCATTCCACCAAAAGATCTTGGTCGAGTCTTAACTGCTATTCGTAATCGCAATGGAATTACCGACGATTGCGAAATCACCCTTGAGGCCAATCCCGATTCAGTAACGCAAGAGAAGCTCGATGGCTACATCGCAGCAGGATTTAGTCGCATCTCATTCGGCATGCAATCCAATAAAGAGCATGTCCTGAAAGTCCTTGATCGCACACATAACCCGGAGAATGTGCGCAAAGCTGTTGATATGGCGCGCGCTGCTGGCTTCCCATCTATCAGCGTTGATCTCATCTATGGCGCACCAGGTGAATCACTCAGTGATTGGGCCTCCACAGTCAAAGAAGCGTTATCACTTGATATCGACCACATCAGCGCATATGCCCTGATTGTGGAAGAGGGAACAAAACTGGCAGCGCAGATTAAGCGCGGTGAGCTCACCATGCCAGATGATGATCTGATGGCAGATATGTATCTCCTTTTTGATCAGCAAACTTTGCAGAAGGGGATGAAGTGGTATGAGCTCTCTAACTGGTCAAAGCCTGGACACCAATCTCGCCACAACATCGCCTACTGGAAATCACGCAATTGGTGGGGGCTAGGTCCTGGCGCCCACTCACATATCGATCAGAAACGATTCTGGAATGTGAAGCACCCGACAGCATATAAAGAACGAGTCTTCGCGGGTCAATCTCCGATTAAGGATTCAGAGGTACTCACCGATGAGCAGAAGAAATCGGAATACATCATGCTTGCAATCAGAATGCCTGAGGGTGTTCGCAAGGCAGCTCTTACCGTTGCACAATATGAACGCACCATGGAATACATCAAGAGCGGCCATGTGATTGACCGAGACGACTCCATCGCCTTAACGCCGAGGGGGCGTCTGATTGCCGACCGTATTACCCAAGAAATGCTCGCCTAAGCGAGAAAAGGTAAACTCACCCACATGACTAGCGACCGTAGACTCGAGATCCTTCGGGCCATTGTCGATGAGTATGTCCAGACTCAAGAGCCGGTGGGATCGAAGTCGATTGCCGAGAACCACTCACTCGGAATCTCACCTGCCACTATCCGCAATGAGATGGCAGTTCTTGAAGAAGAAGGCTTGATTACCCAGCCTCACACCAGCGCAGGGCGCATCCCCACAGATCGCGGCTATCGACTCTTCGTCGATAAATTGGCGACAGTTAAACCGTTATCAACGGCAGAGCGCCGCGCAATTGAAACTTTCTTACACGGCGCAGATGATTTAGAAGATCTCCTCTCTCGCTCAGCCAAGATGTTGGCAGATATCACCAAACAGGTTGCAGTGGTGAAGTATCCCCACCTTGGTGATATTCAAGGACGAGAGAAGATGGTGATCTCAGGAACTGCTCACCTGGCTCGCGCCGGTGAAGATATGCGCCTTCCGCTCTCGCCTATCTTGGAGGCGCTGGAGGAGCAGGTAGTTCTCTTAGGCCTTCTCAATGAGGCGCAATCAACTGTTCATGTGACGATTGGAAGCGAACAACGCGAGGCTAATCTCCAATCAACATCGCTGGTCACAGTCGAATATGGCATTGAAGGTAATTCACTTGGGGCACTTGGTGTGCTCGGCCCCACCCGAATGGATTACGCTAACTCCATCGCAGCGGTAGCTGCAGTCGCCCGATATGTGGGCAGATTTATCACCGAGAGCAATCAGTAGAGAAGGGAGGTGGCAATGTCTGATTATTACCAGCTCCTCAATATTGAGCGCGGGGCAACACAGGATGAGATTAAGAAGGCGTATCGAAAGATTGCCCGCGAACTTCACCCTGATGTCAATCCAGATCCGGAAGTTCAGAATAAGTTTAAAGAGGTCACAGCTGCCTACGATGTCTTAAGTGATCCCCAGAAGCGTCAGCAATATGACATGGGTGGTCGCGGTGGATTTAACGACTTCGGTGGCGGATTTGGCGGCGGTGGATTTAGCGACATCATGGATGCATTTTTCGGTGGCGGTGGAAATCGTGGACCGCGACCACGTATGCGCCAAGGACAAGATGCGCTCATCCGGATTGAGGTAGATCTTCACGAGGCATGTTTTGGTACTGAGCGCGATATCACGATCGAAAGCGCAGTTGTCTGCGAAGTTTGCACCGGACTTGGAACTGCCAATAACTCACACCCTGAGACCTGCAAAGTCTGTGGTGGTCGCGGTGAGATGCAATATGTTCAAAAGTCATTTTTAGGTCAAGTGATGACATCACGACCATGCAGTAGTTGTTCTGGATATGGCACTGTGATCACCGATCCATGTCGTGAGTGCGCAGGCGATGGCCGCGTTCGGGCAAAGCAGAACATCAATATCAAGATCCCGGCTGGCGTTGAGACCGGCAATCGCATTCAAATGTCTGGCCGCGGTGAAGTCGGAGCAGGTGGAGGTCCAGCAGGGGATCTCTATGTTGAGATTGTCGAACGAGATCACGATTACCTCCTGCGCGATGGAGAGAATCTCCACGTTGCAGTCTCCATTCCATTTAGCGCAGCAACCCTTGGCACCACGATTAGGGTCGAGGCGCTTGATGGCCCACTCGATGTTCAGATCAAGCCTGGCACACAGAGCGGCACCACAGTCTCGGTAAAGGGCAAGGGCATGACTCGCCTTCGCACAACCCATCGCGGTGATCTCATCGTCCATGTTGATATTGAGACTCCTCATAAGCTCAATCGCGAGCAAGAGAAGTTACTCCGTGAGTTTGCTAAGGCGCGCGGTGAGAAAGATGGCGATGTCACGATTAAGCGCCACCAAGATGGGCTCTTCGCTAAATTTAGAGATGCCTTCCACCGCTGATGCTCACACTCTTCTTCGTCCCTGACCTTCCCACTGAGGTTGGCTCACGCTATGAGTTCGATAGCGAGGATGCTCATCACGCAATCAAGGTATTGCGAATTGCAGCAGGTGAGATCTTTAATTTAAGCGATGGCAACGGTAGTTGGTCAAAAGTAAGCGTTGAAAATGTCAATAAGAAGTCGATGACGGTGCGTGTTCTAGAGAGCGGCTTCGAAGAAGCCCTACCTGAGCACTTTACGATCATTCAAGCAATTCCTAAGGGCGATCGCATCAAAGAGTCGATTGAGATGTCGACTGAAGGTGGTGCCGATCGGATTGTGATGTGGAAGGCGGCTCGCAGTATTGGTCGCGCCGATGAGAAGATTGAAAAGCTACAACAGACAGCGCGTGAGGCATCGAAGCAATCTCGACGTTTTCGCATTCCGCAAGTTTCTGGCGTTGCCACCACAGAGAACATCATCGATGAGATTGCAAAAGTGGATTTAGCCCTCGTCTTCCATGAGTCGGCAACCCAAGGGATCTCATCCCTTTCTCACTCAGGTGCCAAGAAGATTGCCATCATTATTGGCCCAGAAGGGGGTCTGACCGATGAGGAGCTAGAGACCTTCGCTGGCGCTGGCGCCAAGGTGGTTTTGATGGGAAGGCCGATTCTGCGCTCAGCCCATGCTGGATTGGCAGCACTTGCTGCGGTCAACACGGCCCTTTCTGTGTGGTGAAAAGCCCCACCACCCGATAGATTTTCACTCATATGGAGCGCCTCTTAGTAACGATCCCTCCGGCCATTCCGATGGTTGCCCTGCTCGGTGCGGGCGATGCAAATATCCTTGCAATTGAAGCTGCATTTCCATCAGTAAATATCACTGTTCGCGGAAACGAGATCACCCTCCGCGGCCCACATGTTGATTGCCTTGCACTCGAAAAACTCTTCGGCGAGATGCTCGTTGTGATTCGGTCTGGCCAGGCCCTCGATGTCAGTGCAGTCCTTCGCAGTATTGCGATGATTGAAGCAACGCCATCACAGAGCCCAGGAGAAGTTCTCTCACTCAATATTGTGAGCAATCGCGGCAAGACAATTCGACCAAAGACTGCCAATCAAAAAGCTTATGTCGATGCGATTGAAGAGAACACAATTACCTTTGGTATTGGCCCTGCTGGTACTGGAAAGACATATCTTGCAATGGCAAAGGCAGTTGCTGCTTTGCAGGCAAAGCAGGTCAATCGCATTATCTTGTCTCGCCCAGCAGTTGAGGCGGGGGAGAAGCTCGGCTTCCTACCTGGAACTCTCTCCGAGAAGATCGATCCCTACCTTCGCCCACTCTTCGATGCCCTCCATGACATGATCGATCAGGATTCAATTCCGCGTCTGATTCAATCTGGAATTATCGAAGTTGCACCACTTGCCTTTATGCGTGGTCGCACACTCAATGATGCATTTATCATCCTTGATGAAGCTCAGAACACAACACCTGAGCAGATGAAGATGTTCCTCACCCGCCTTGGCTTTGGCTCAAAGATGGTTATCACTGGTGACATTACCCAGAATGACCTTCCTAATGGCCAGCGCAGCGGATTAGCAATCATTCGCTCTATCTTGGAGGGCGTTGCTGATATCTCATTTATGGATCTGACCGCAGAGGATGTGGTTCGCCATCGCCTCATCGGAGATATCGTCAAGGCATATGATGCATATGATGCGACAAAGCATGCACCAGTGAGTATCAATAAGAAGTCATGACCATTGAGGTGTTAAACCGCTCAGGTGTTACAGTCCCTGAGCGTGAGATTGAATCTCTCCTGACCTTTGGAATCTCCTATATGGAGCTCCATCCTGAGTGCGAACTCTCGCTCACCTTTATCGATGATAAAGAGATGGAAGAGCTCCACATTAAGTGGATGGATGAGCCAGGAACTACCGATGTCCTCTCCTTTCCGATGGATTTGCCAGAGGGAAAGAACGATGCAGTAATGCTCGGAGATATTGTGATTGACCCGATAGTGGCGCAGCGTCAAGCAGAATCTGCTGGCCACAGTACTGAACATGAGATCTATATCTTGGCAGCCCATGGCCTCCTTCATATCTTGGGATATGACCATGCCGATAAGGATGAAGAGAAGGTTATGTTTGAACTGCAAGAGACAATTGTGAAGAAATGGGAAGCCGGGCAGTGAACGCAGCATTAAAAAAAGTTTCTTCTCTCCTCGTCTATCTCTATGACCAGGGGCTAAAGCGCGGATTTATCAAGGTGGATTCAAAGCACCTCGGCGATAATGACTTTGAGCTCGGCGATACCTTAGTTCGTGAGTTGATGGTCCCTCGCACCGAGATGGTCTGGATTGAAAAAGATAAGACTCTGCGTCAAGGGCTCTCACTTGCACTTCGCTCTGGCTACTCCCGCATTCCAGTTGCTGGTGAGGATCTCGATAACATCATCGGTTTCGCCTATGTGAAAGATTTAGCAAAGCGCGCTCTCGACCACCATGAAGCTGAGACAACTGAGAAGGTTGAGCAGCATATGCGCCCACCGGTCTTCGTCCCAGAGAATAAAGAGGCGGCAGATCTCTTGCGCGATATGCAGCGCAATCAGATCCACCTTGCCATCGTGGTCGATGAATATGGTGGCACTGCAGGCATCATTACAATCGAAGATATTATTGAAGAGATCGTCGGTGAGATTGCTGATGAATATGATGATGGGGTAGAGAGCTTTGCCTGGCTATCAGAGAATAAAGCACGCGCTAAGGCATCACTTCATATCGAAGATTTAGCAGAAGAGCTCAAGATCTCTATCGCAGTAGATGAATATGAAGGCATTGATACCGTCGGTGGCTTAATGGCTCAGATTCTCGGCCGCGTTCCGATTGCAGGAAGCACCATCACCCTCGAGGGGTGGTCGATTACATCAGAGCGACCTGCTGGACGCCGTCGTAGAATTAGCTCTGTCATTATTGAACGGGTTGAAGTCGCAGAGGAAGATCACGAATAGAGATGGCTATGAATAATCCAGAAGATCAGAAGCTGGTCACCCTTGCGACAAATACCCTTACTCGAAGCGGTGCGCAGCAAGCTGCAGCACTTCGCGACACCACCGGACGCACCTATGTTGCAATCAATGTTTCATCGCCATCACTGAATCTCGATGCCTTTGAAGCAGTGCTCACCGTTGCACTCGCCTCTGGAATTGCCGGGATTGAGAGCGTTGTGGCAACTGGCGCACAGCCATCGAATGTGAAGGCGATTAAGGATTTTGCACCTACTGCCACCGTCTTTCACATCGCAGCTGACGGCCAAGAGAACCTCCTTTAACCGTTAAGATAGGCGCATGCGCGTCGTTCGATTCTCACCTCAGCCAGATGCTGGCGTCGGCACCGACCCACTCTTTGGCATCCTCGAAGACGATAACTCCATCACCGTCATCACGGGAGATCCGATCTATCAAGGGATCCAGCGAACAGCAGCAAAGCTCTCACTTACCCAGGTCCGCCTCTTAGCTCCGGTAATTCCGCGGAGCAAGATTGTTGCTATTGGTAAGAACTATGCCGACCATGCCGCAGAGATGGGTGGGGTAGTTCCGGAAGAGCCGATTATCTTTATCAAGCCAAACACCACAGTTATTGGCCCAGGAGACACAATTGTCTGGCCACAGATGGCTCCATCTATCGATTATGAAGCAGAGCTCGCAATTGTGATTGGTCGTGTATGCAAGGAAGTTCCGATCGAGCGCGTCAACGATGTTATCTTTGGATACACACTTGCAAACGATGTGACCTGCCGAGAGCTCCAGAAGAAGGATGGCCAGTGGACTCGCGCCAAGGGCTTCGACACCTTCTGCCCACTTGGACCTTGGATTGAGACAGAATTCGTTCCAGGAAATCAGCGGATTACCACCACTCTCAATGGTGAGATCAAGCAGGATGCTCATCTTTCTGACATGATCTTTAAAGTCCCACAGATCGTTAACTTTGTCTCTAGCGTGATGACACTTCTCCCCGGAGATGTCATCATTACCGGCACCCCAGCTGGTATCGGCCCGATGGCCGAGAAATCAACTGTTGCTGTTTCCATCGAAGGCCTTGGCCAACTAACAAATAAGGTGAGTGCTCGTCCATGACGCAAGCTAGCGCAGTCCATACATCAGGTAAGAAGGTAAAGGTCCGCTTTGCTCCATCGCCTACCGGTGATCTCCACGTTGGAAATATCCGCACCGCGCTCTTTGATTGGGCATTTGCTCGCCACACCGGTGGCACATTCCTCTTCCGTATTGAAGATACCGACACAACACGTGTCACACCCGAATACATCCAAGCTGCAATCGACACGCTGAAGTGGCTTGGACTTAATTGGGATGAGGGGCCAGAGGTGGGTGGTCCTAACGGTCCATATCTGCAATCACAGCGCCTCGATATCTATGCAACCTGGGCGAAGAAGTTCCTCGAGCAAGGCGATGCTTATCACTGCTACTGCTCACCGGATGAGTTAGAGGCAGTTCGCGAAGCACAGCGCGCTGCAAATGTCGCACCTGGCTATAACGGACATTGCCGCGATCTCACTGCCGAGCAGATCGCTGCCTATAAGGCAGAGGGCCGGGAAGCAGTAGTTCGCATGCGGATGCCTGATGGCACCACCACCTTTACCGATGCCATCCGCGGTGAAGTCACCTTCGATCACAAGTTTGTCCCTGACTTCGTCCTTGTCCGTGCAGATGGCTCACCTCTCTACACCCTTGCAGTTGCAGTAGATGATGTCTTGATGGAGGTCACCCACGTTCTGCGCGGTGAAGATCTCCTCTCATCAACTCCTCGCCAGATCCGCGTCTATCAAGCGATGGGTGTGAAGCCTGAGGATTACCCAACCTTTGCCCACCTTCCATTTGTGATGGGGCAAGATAATGCAAAGCTCTCAAAGCGAAATGGTGAGGTCTCTATCGCTTGGTATCGCGAGCAGGGATATCTTCCGGAGGCGATCTGTAACTACCTCGCACTTCTTGGCTGGTCTCCTGGAGATGATCGCGAGAATATCTCGATGCAAGAGCTCACCGAGCTCTTCACTGTGGAGAAGGTTCACTCTTCGCCAGCTCGTTTTGATATGAAGAAGCTTGAGGCGATTAACGGTGACAAGATTCGCGCACTCACACTCGATGAGTTCCTCACCTGGACACTTCCATTCCTCACTAAGGCGGGAATCATCACCGGCACCGATGCTGAAGTAGATCTCGTTAAGCGAGCGCTTCCAATTATTCAAGAGCGCATCGTCAAACTCGATGAGACTCCAGCACTTCTCAAATTCCTCTTTGTGAAAGATTTCGCTGTAGATCCAGAGGCGGTCTCAAAGATCACCGATAACGCATCGAAGGATGTCTTGAAGCGCTCTCTCAAAGAGCTCGAAGCTCTCACCTCATTCGACCATGCCACAATCGAAGCCGCCCTCCGCGCTGCGCTGATTGAGGATATGGGGCTCAAGCCTCGCATTGCATTTACCGCCCTTCGTATTGCAACCACCGGTAGCACAATCTCTCCACCGCTCTTTGAGTCGATGGAGCTGCTGGGCCAAAGTGCTTGTATTTCGCGTATTTCGGCAGCGATCAGCCTTTAGGGGAGGGTGGTCGAGGCGGTAAAAACCTCATGTAAACTACTCACCTTGCCCTCGAAGGAGAGCATTGGGGTATGGGGTAATTGGCAGCCCTGCTGATTCTGGTTCAGTAAGTCTAGGTTCGAGTCCTGGTACCCCAGCGCAGTACACAACTAAATAACCATAATTGAATATGCAGGAAGAGCCAGTAGCCGTAAGGCGATCTGACTTTAAAAATCTAGGGCCCCGTCGTCTAGCGGCCTAGGACTCTGGCTTCTCAAGCCAGCTACGAGGGTTCGAATCCCTTCGGGGCTACAGCAGTAAGACCTAGCAAGATAAAGGAAAGTGCCATCTCTCGCGTTATTCGAGGGGTGGCATTTTTCGTGCACTAGGGTTTATCTCATGCGCGTTATCAATACTGATCAACTCAAGACAGTCTTAGCAAACTTGCCGAGCAATCCACGGATTATCGCCTCCGGTAACTTTGCAACGCCTCACACTCTGCTCTCAGTTGCCGACCAGACCATCCCTGAATTTAAGCTCCATATGCTCAATGCTCAACCAGGGATTCCTGATCGTGAAGGAATCACCTACGAAACTGCATTTGTGGGGCATGGAATGCGCCGCCATCCTCGTCTTCACTACATCCCATCGCGCCTCTCACTTCTTCCAGTTGTCATCCGTGACTATGCCCGCCCTGATGCTGTCTTCCTCCACACCTCATCGCGCCATCACGACACCGTCTCACTCGGCACCGAGGTCAATATTCTCCCAGCTGCAATTGAGGCGGCTCGCGCCCATGGTGGAATTGTGATTGCCCAAGCGAATAAGCAGATGCCATATACATATGGCGATGCTCAGATATATGAGTCAGAGATTGATTACCTCGTTGAAGTCGATGAACCGCTCATGGCAAAGCCAGAGACGAAGTTCTCCGATGAATCGCTCATGATCGGCGATCGGATCGCCTCACTGATTGAGAACCATTCAACTCTCCAACTTGGCATCGGTGCGATCCCAGATTCCGTCCTTAACTCTTTGAAGGACCGCAAAGGGTTACGCATCTGGACCGAGATGTTCTCTGATGGCGTCTTTAACCTCCATAAATTAGGGGTTCTCGATCCCGATATCTTGATTACTGCATCCTTCATCTTTGGCACACAAGAGCTCTATGAGTGGCTTCATTTCAATCGCCGGGTGCAGATGTTGCGCACCGAAAAGACTAATGATCCATCCTTGATTGCACGACAAGCACGAATGACCTCAATCAACGCCGCACTCCAGATCGATCTCTATGACCAGGCCAATGCCTCGCATGTGAGAGGGCAGATCTATAGCGGCTTTGGCGGCTCGACCGACTTCATCGTCGGCGCGCTCCATAGTCGAGGAGGCCGCTCCTTTATGGCGCTTCCTTCGTGGCATCCGAAGGCGCAAGTCTCATCGATCGTGCCACGGTTGAAAGAGAATGTAACAAGTTTCCAACATTCATTTGTTGTGACCGAGCAAGGAGCTGCTGCCTGCTTCGGCCACAGCCAATCAGAGCAGGCGCTCAACTTAATCAATAATGCTGCCCACCCCGATGCGCGAGAAGAGTTAGTTCAGGCAGCAGCTGAATTTGGGTTGCTGTAGTAATAAACGGTAAGCGAAAAGGCCGGCCCTCTTAGAGAGCCGGCCTATTTCTTTAACAATTAACGCTCTGACTTATGGCGATCTGCCAAATTGTCCATCAAGGCGAAGAGAACGCCTGAGATCACGAAAGTCATATGGATGCCGATGCGCCACCCCTCACGGTTGGCATCAAATGGGCCTTCCTGCATAAAGTCTTTGAGGAGTTCAATCACAGAGATTGCAACCAATGAGCCGATTAACTTGATCTTAAGGCCGCTGTAATCAACGGTTCCCATCCAGTGTGGTCGATCTTCAGCGCCTTCTGCGATCTTGATCTTGGAGACGAAGTTCTCATAGCCTGCAAAGAGAATAATGATGATGAGGTTTCCAAGGAGGACCACATCAAGAAGTTCCAACACCTCAAGTGTGAGCTCACCTGGAGTTGCTGTGGTGATGTGAGTCATCATGTGCCAGAAGGAGTGGAAGAAGCGGTAGAGAATTGGGACGAGAGTTAAGAGTAGCCCCAAGTAGAGCGGGGCCAGGAACCAACGTCCAGCGAAGATAATCTTTTCAATAAAAGTCTCAAGTTTTTCCATAACGGTGAGTTTATAGGTAGCGTTCTCCCATGGACCGGATTACCGCCTTCAATCGCCGTATAGCGGAGAAAATAACTTCCGGAATCTCAACGATGTGGGCGGCATACCTCTTTGCTGGAATAGCTCTTATCTCTCTTCCGGCGGCGCTACGCAGTGGGGAAACCTTAGTCATCATTGATTGGATCGCTCAGACCTTCCTCCAGCTTGTACTTCTCTCCATCGTAATGGTCGGTCAGAAACGATCATCCGAAATAGTTGCCCAACAGATTGATGAGACCCATGCAGCATCTCTCGCTGAGTTTGAGTATGCAAAAGAGGCTCGAGAACTTGCCGATAGAGAGTTACAGGAGATTAAGAAGATGGCGGAGGAGATTCATAGAATCCTTCGTGATGTCGAGAAGAAGTAATTCCAAGAGAAATGAAACGATTTGCGCTAGCTCTCGCACTCCTACTGTCTTCACTTTCTCTTCACGATTCGGCAAAGGGTGCCAATCTTTCAACAATTGAAGTTGGAGGCACCCGGCCCGTCACTGTCCATCTTCCTGAAAAGATGAATAAACCTGCCCCACTCCTTCTTCTCATGCATAGCGCCTCCTCCAATGGAGAACGGCAAGAGAAAAATACAAAGATGGCGGCGGCCGCTAAGAAGGCGGGGATGATTTTTCTAGCACCTGATGGAACCATCGGGCTTGATGGTCGAAGAGTGTGGAATGCAGCTAAATCATGTTGCCAGAAAGCTGGTGTTGAGGTCGATGACATCAGTTATCTCAACTCATTAATTGATGAGATCTCATCGAAGGTGGCAGTAGATTCGAGCCGTATCTATATGGTGGGCCACTCCAATGGGGGCTTTATGTCTATTGCATTTGCCTGCACTACCGGAAGGATTGCTGGTGTCGTTTCACTTGCCGGGGCGATGGATATTGAGAGCCAATGCGCTACTTCCCATCCCTTTGCCTTCCTTCAAATTCATGGCACAGAAGATGCCACCATTAAGTTCAATGGGGGAGCCCACAACTTCCACACATATACAAGCGCTCAAGAGACGCTTAATCGAATCGCCGCCCATAATCAATGCACAGCCAAGACCTTTACCCGAGCTGCGCTTAAAAAGAGAGACTTTGACCGCACCATCCCTGGATCAGAGACAGTGGTTCACAGGATTGATGGTTGCGCTGCACCAACTGCTCTCTGGCAGATAACAGGTGGGTCGCATAGCCCTAAATTGCCAGATAGTTATGCCAACCAGGTTCTGTCATTTCTCATAAATTCAAGATAGCCGAAGACCTCCTGGTTAAAAGGGATTGTAGAAAGATATAATTATCAAATGCAGAACTTTCTAGATATCAATATCGCCACCCTCAATCAATATTTCAAGACCGATGGCGTGGCTACGAGACTTCAATACTGGTACTTCGTACTCTTCACGTGGCTGGTCAGCCTAGGAGCGAGCATCGCAGACATCTTCATCCCAGGTAACCAACTGGAGAATATCGCCACAGTTCTGCTCTTCATCCCATCTGTAACAGTTGCAATCCGAAGAATGCATGACACCGACCACTCAGGGTGGTGGCTATTGGTTCCATTTGTGAACTTCTACTTTTTGATAAGTCGAAGTAAGCCGAGTAGGTGGAGTAGACCAGAATGACCTGTGATTATTTTTCATTGAGAGCTGCATTGAGTTAGAAACAGGATTGCTGAGTAACCATGGGTTTTGAGTTGGGTCTATGCGAAGTGTGCTTTCCGGAGTAAGCCGCTACACCAGCGAGAGGCTCAATTACAATTGATTCAAATGAGAATTTGCAGCTAATTTTACGGAGTGGGTGATTGCGTTTACTCCTTCTTTCCTGATTGAAAGCTATGGCTGAACTTGAAAATTGGAGGTAAGGCGATTTTGGGTGTCTCTGTATAGAGTGTTTGCTAGTCTGATCGGGTGATTAAACGCCGAATAGCCTTTCTCCTCATCTCCCTCTTAGCCCTAGGGTCAATGCCAAATGTTGCCGAGGCAGCAGTCAAGCCAGGTACTTCTTGCAAGAAGGCAGGTCAAGTGAGTCTCTCCTCTGGCAAGAGATTCACTTGTATTCAATCTGGGAAGAAGTTGATTTGGAATAAGGGTGTTTCGGTTAATTCAAGTGCTACGCCAGTAGCAGCTCCAACCCCGTCGGCAACACCGGCAGGCGGATCTGCGGCTCCTCAGAAGCCCTTGAGTCCGCTTGAGAAGTTAAATCAAGGGATCTATCAGCGCTATTTGTCGGCAGATAAGAAAATTAGTCCGAGCTTTAATTTTGTTAGATGCCCAAATGTCAACAAACCAATGGCGGATGTGACCGAGAAGTCCTATATAGATGCGTATTCTTTTTGGACAACTGTCTATACAGCAAATACCAAGGTGAACTGGCTCCTTATGAGCGAGAAAGATTGGGATTGCTGGTATGAAACAACCAGCAAATTCGAAGGTGCTAATTCGGTCAGTAGATCGTGGAATGTATGGAATAAGGAAACGGGCATCATGGGCCATTGTCCTGTTAGTCCTTCTGCCTTCTGTGGTTATGGAACTGGAGTTCAGGCAGGCGGCATTTTCGCCCAGTACAACATGCTTGGTAGCAGATTCTCGACCGAACCAACTCCTTTAACTGTCCACCATGAAACTGTCCACAACTATCAGGCTCAGTTAATTGCCGATAACTTCCAAACAAATAGAACTGGAACAGCGGCCTGTTGGTTTATGGAAGGCCAGGCAAATCTCTTCGGAACAGCGATTGCGTTTAAGGGAGATACGAAGGCGCATCGGAACATGGAAATCGGACGATTGTTGAGGGTGTATCCGGGCGGCTCTAGTTTCACACAGGCTGAGTGGCTAGCAGTCTTAAATAAGTTGAAGTCAGAAGGTGATTTCTGCTTTAAGAACGAACTGGGTTACTCCTTGGGATGGTTTGCCCTCGAATGGACCTACATGAATTACTCGGTCGAGGAGATGCACTCCTTCTTGGAGTTAATGGCCAAAGGATCGACTTGGGAGCAATCTATTCAGGCGATTTTGAAGATGGATGAACAGACTTATTATTCAAAGATTGCTCAGTACTTAGCCGATGAACTCTGAACGTGAAGAGTGATTTCTTCTCTACTTTAAGGTTTTCTGCTAGCAAGGATGCCCGACTTTTTTTGCGAACTTAGGTTTGCGAGCTCTGGTATTCCATACCAAACTCCTCCCATGCCCGAACTACCCGAAGTAGAGACTGTCCGTAGGGGACTGGCTCACTTCCTTACGGGCTACACCTTCCGGTCTGCTGAGAGGCTTCATCCTCGGGTCTTGAAGCCGGCATCTCTTGCTCCATTGGATGCGGTGATTGGTGCTCGGATTAAGGGGATTAATCGTCGGGGTAAGTTCTTATGGTTTGAGTTAGATAGAGATCAGGCTCTTGTGGCCCACCTCGGTATGTCAGGTCAGTTCTTGGTAGCTCGTAAGGATCGACCAGAGCCGGGTCACGTGCGAGCTCGTTTTACCTTAAAGAAAGGCCTAAACGCGCAGGAGCTGGTCTTTAGTGATCAGCGGACCTTTGGTTGGCTATCTGTTGAAGAGTTAACCGATGGTGTTCCAACATCTGCTCTTCATATTGCGGTAGACCCCTTTGATCCTGACTTTGATAGAGATGCTGTTATCGCTGCGATGAAGTCACGGAAGGCTGCGATTAAGAGCGTGATATTAAATCAAGAGATTATGAGCGGTGTGGGAAATATCTATGCTGATGAATCTCTCTGGAGGGCAAAGATTCACCCAGAGATTTCTGCCTGTGATCTTTCGGTGAAGAAGATTGGCTCTTTGGTAGATGCTGCGATTGAGGTGATGGGTGAGGCAGTTGAGGTGGGTGGGACATCCTTTGATGCCCTCTATATCAACGTCAATGGTGAGAGTGGATTCTTTGAGACCTCACTTGCTGCCTATGGGCAGGAGGGTGAGCCATGTCCTCGCTGTGGTCGTCAGATTAGAAGGATTGCCTTCGGCAATCGTTCATCTCACTTCTGTCCTAAGTGTCAGGTGAAGCGGTAGTACTTACTCTGGTTGAGATAGTTCCAGCTGTGGCTCGATGGCGAGAGCTTCACTCTTTAACTTCTCAAGCTCTGCAATCACCTTTTCATATCCATGTTCGTGGGCGGCAGCTGCAGATCCAAGGAAACGATTGAATTCACGGCCTGTGGCAGGGGAGAAGCGAACGCCAGAGGTCTTCTGTCGATTTGAGACGTTGATGAAGTAATCAGATTCATCCTCTGTAGTTGAGATCATCAATAACTTATCGAAATCCCACTCTTGAGTCTTCAAAGGTCCAACAAAGATCAACCTCTCGGTTGTGAGCATGGCAACCCCTTGATCTTTATCCATCTGCAGCTCAGCTCCTGGCACCAAGGTGCCACGTTGGGCTCCAACCTTGAAGCGAACCCCACCACCGATGGGAAGGCTGACTCCGGTGGAGCCGCCGACATAACGGGAAGGTTCGCGTCCAGTCTCGTGGAATATAGCTGGTGCGCTCCAGAGGGTCTGCTCGCCAGGTTTCTGCATCATCGTATTGGGGACAGAGTCTTCGCCATTCTGGGCTGCGGTGAAGACTGTGATGAGTCTGTCGATGGTGGCGAGGTCGTCCTGCCAGGCAGCGAGCTCTAACTCATACCGCTCATGAGCTTTCTTTGCTGCCCTTTTTGCCTTGAGATCAGAGAACCACTTCATGGGGATAGCGTAGTTGGAGGTGGTGACTTTTCACCGCTAGCTCAAGCGGTGCTGGATAGAGGAAAATTAATGATGAACTTTCACGCCGATGAAGTGAAGTAAGAGCGCAATCGTCTGCGACGATAGCGCTATGGATAATCGCAAGCTCGGCCGTTTGATGGGATACATCCTGCTCGGTGCAGGTATTGGCCACTTTATATTTCCTGGCCCGCTTGATGCGATCGTGCCGGATCTCTTGCCAGGAGATCCTCGTATCTATACCTACTTAAGTGGTGTGGCTGAGATTCTGATTGGTCTGGCGCTTCTCTCAGCGCCTCATATCAAGGTGTTGGGCAAGCCCTTGAAGTTATGGGGCGCATATGGCGCTTTCTTGCTCTTCCTTGCTGTCTATCCCGCCAATATCAATATGGCTATCCAGTGGAGTGATCGCCCAATGCCAGATCCTCTTATCGCCTATGCCCGCCTTCCATTCCAGTTCTACTTCCTCTATGCCGCATGGCAGTTGATCAAGACGATTAAGCGCCGGATTGTCTAGAGAGATGTCAGAGATAGTTGTTTTAACCGATGGTGAGTGCCACTTCTGTGAAGTGACGATTGCATGGGTGGAGAAGAGGTTAGAGTTAGAAGCGATCGCCTATCAGCGAGCAGATCTTGGCTTCTACGGCCTTACCTATGAAGAGTGTTCACAGGCTGTGCATGTGGTGCATGCGAGCAAGGTCTATGTTGGGGCAGATGCGATCGCCTATCTCTTAGGTCGTCGTGGCAATTACATATTGGGATTTATTGTGCGGGCATCAGGGCCGCTAGGACGCTTTGGATATAAGTGGGTAGCGGGCCATCGCAATAGCTGGGTGATTAAGGTGGCTACGAAGGTAATTGAGCGGTCGCTGAAGAAGTAGTTATTGTAAGTAGTTGATTTTGATTATTGATTCTCAGTAATCAGGAGAGTATTCCTTATCCATGTTTAAATGGATTTCCAGTTACTTCAAAACTCTGTTTTGGCTGAGCTCAAATTCAAACCGCGAACATTTGTATCCAGCCAAACCATTCATCATTCTTCTTGCCTTGGAAATAGAAAGCGGAAAGCCCAGCTATCTCTTTCGAGAAAAGTTCCCCTGGAACCATTATCGCCGGGCTTTCATTTCTCATCTTAGCACCGTCTTTTGTAATGGTGAAGATGCTTGTGAATTAGCGAACTGAACGTAGAACTGCAGTGACCTTACCGAGGATCTCACAGTGAGTTCCATCGATAGGTTCAAAGGCATCGTTGGCAGGAAGTAGCCAGACCTTGCCACCTTTTTTGGAGAAGGTCTTTACTGTTGCCTCGCCATCGATCATTGCAGC
>JBEEOC010000007.1:0-13408 GCA_041191845.1 Actinomycetota bacterium
ACATGCTCTTTATTAGCAGCAGAACAACATCAGGGGAGAAGTAAGTGAGCGTTCCAGCACGTGCCTATTTAAGTATCGGCGAAGTATTGACCAAGTTGCGTGGAGATTTCCCTGACATCACTATCTCTAAGATTCGCTTCCTTGAATCAGAGGGTCTTATCGAGCCACAGCGCACCCCATCTGGCTATCGTAAATTTACAAGTAACGATCTCGAGCGACTTCGTTATGTTCTACTTGCTCAGCGCGATCAGTATCTTCCATTGAAGGTAATCAAAGAGAACCTTGACGCCCTCGATCGCGGACTAGTTCCCACAGCAAATGGCGCAGCAGTTCCGCGTCCAACACTTGGCCTTGCAACTGTCGATGGAGAGATCGCTCCTTCCACATTTGGTGAGCAATCGGAGATGCGTCTCTCGAGGGAGGAGCTCATTAGCGCCTCTGGCCTTGAGGATTCCCAGCTGGTCGAACTTGAATCATTTGGTCTCATCACACTTCGAGGTCGCCACTACGATGCCGATGCTCTCTCAGTTGCAAAGGCTGTTGCCGAGATGGCCGCATTTGGAATCGAAGCGCGTCACCTTCGCTCATTTAAGACAGCTGCAGATCGTGAGATTGGTTTGATTGAACAAGTCATCACACCATTTACTCGCCAGAAGTCGAGTGAAGCAAAGGCTCGCGCTGAAGAAGTTCAGAAGGAGATTGCTGCTCTCTCAGTTCGCCTTCATGCATCGCTAGTTCGTAGCGGTCTCAACCGCCCTCGCTAATGTTTACTCTGGTTGAGGTTGTAGGCGTTCGAATCGAGATGCCATCTAACCAGCCAATCGTTCTTCTCAAAGAGGTGGAGGGAACAACGTTCCTTCCAATTTGGGTTGGATCAGTTGAGGCGACCGCGATTGCTTTTGCCCAGCAAGAGTTACGCCCACAGAGACCTTTGACTCACGATCTCATCGTCGACATCCTTGAGAGTTCGGCACTTACCCTCACCGCAGTTCACATCACCGATATGGTCGATGGAATCTTTTATGCAGAGCTCATCGTTCGAGGTGAGAGTGGGGGAGTTCCACCGATATCTGCCAGACCATCAGATGCCATCGCGATCGCACTTCGCACGAAGACCAATATCCTGGTCGATCACGACCTCCTCACAAGGGCAGGAATCGAAATTCCGGCCGGGGCAGAGGGGCAGAGCGAGGAGGAGGTTGAGGCCTTTAGGGAGTTCCTCGACCAGATAAACCCGGAGGATTTCGCGTAAACTCTTAACCTCAACTAGAGGTTTGGGGCGTGTCGCTCCCAGAGCTTGAGCCTTCCTCGACCTACCCTTATCCAGTTCCCACATCCCCTGGGACTTCTCCCGAAAGCGAGCCCCCTCTCGTGACAGAGCAAGAACTTCAGATCGGCTATCGCGGCGCTACCGCCTGCGCCGCAGCTGGCATCACATATCGCCAACTCGATTACTGGGCTCGTACCGGTTTGGTAGAACCTTCTATTCGCACTGCACATGGATCTGGCTCTGCCCGCCTCTATGGCTTCCGCGACATCCTTGTACTTAAGATTGTAAAGCGCCTTCTCGATGCTGGCGTCTCGCTTCAAAATATTCGCACAGCGGTAGATCACCTTCGCGGCCGTGGCGTTGTTGAGTTAGAACGAATCACCTTGATGAGCGATGGCGCCTCTATCTATGAATGCTCCAGCCCTGATGAAATTGTCGACCTTCTTATGGGTGGACAAGGTGTCTTTGGTATCGCTGTAGGCAAGGTGTGGCACGAGGTGGAGGGATCACTCTCAACCTTGGCTGGAGAGTTTAATGGCGAAGTAGTTGGTGGCGAAGGTAACGATGAACTCTCGCTCCGTCGTAAGGCGAAAGGCGCCTAACTCACAATATATTGCACCCCAGTAACTAATTACTCGGGGGAGTGTTGTGAGCCGTTCATTTGAAGATCGCCATATTGGTCCAACCCACTCCGATGAAGCGGCGATGCTGGCACACCTTGGCTATAAAGACCTCAACTCATTTATTGCAGATGTAGTTCCCTCCAACATTGCAATTAAGGGTGTAATAGAAGGTCAGCTCGATAGCGGTAAGAGTGAAGTTGAAGTAATCGCAGAGCTACGCTCGATTGCATCAGAGAATAAAGTCTTTAGATCTCTCATTGGTACCGGTTATTACGGCACCATCGTTCCACCGGTCGTAAAGCGAAATGTCCTAGAGAATCCCGCTTGGTATACCGCCTACACGCCATATCAGCCTGAGATTTCACAAGGCCGCCTGGAAGCGCTCTTTGCTTTTCAAACAATGGTTTGTGAGTTAACGGGATTAGATATCTCCAATGCCTCAATGCTGGACGAATCAACTGCAGCAGCTGAGGCGATGACGCTTGCTCGTAGAGCATCCAAACTTAGCGATGATGCAGTATTTCTTATTGAAGAGCATGTTCATCCTCAGACAAAGGCAGTGGTTGCCACTAGAGCCAAGCCGCTTGGCATCAAGGTGGTTGAGGTAGATGCTGGCCATCTCGCCGCTGATGGCTATGAAGGTGAATTCTTCGGTCTGCTTCTGCAATATCCAGATACAACGGGTGAAGTTCTAGATTTCTCTGCAGTGACCGAATTTGCTCATTCGAAAAACGCTTTTGTCATAGCAGCTACCGATCTTCTCGCGCTTACATTGCTTAAGCCACCAGGGGAGTGGGGCGCAGATATCGCTGTCGGCACCTCCCAGCGCTTTGGAGTTCCGATGGGATTTGGTGGCCCTCATGCAGGCTTCCTCGCAGTGCGCAATGGTCTTGAGCGTTCCATGCCTGGTCGCTTAGTCGGTCAGAGTATTGATGCCACTGGAAAGCCAGCATTTCGACTTGCTCTTCAAACGCGTGAGCAACATATTCGTCGCGACAAGGCGACCTCAAATATCTGTACTGCGCAAGTACTCCTTGCCAATATGAGCGCTTTTTATGCGATGTGGCATGGCCCAGCAGGACTGCGCTCGATCGCAGAGCGTGTTCATAACTTTGCATCTCGATTGCAGCTTGCTTCACAATCTCGAAATGGGATCGTCTTTGACACCGTGACTGTAGATGTCGCAGATGCTCGGGCAACACACGAGAGAGCAAATGCTCGTGGCATTAACTTTGGGAAGGTTAGTGATACTGAGGTTCGCATCTCATTCGATGAGGAGACCACGGAAGAGCTCTTTGCTGAAGTTCTCTCAATTCTTGGTCTCTCTGACGTTGCTCCAGAAGCGCTTCCTCAAAATGTTTTGCGATCAAGCAAATACCTCACACACCCAGTCTTTAACACAAATCATTCAGAGACTGGAATGATGCGTTACCTTCGCAATCTTGCCGATAGAGATTTGGCACTCGATCGCACCATGATTCCACTCGGTTCCTGCACCATGAAGCTCAACTCCGTCACAGAGATGGAGGCTGTCACATGGCCTGAGTTCGCATCTCTGCATCCATTTGCTCCAGCAGATCAAACACTGGGAAGTCGTAAGTTGATCTCTCAGCTCTCCGAGTGGCTTGTTGCAATTACCGGTTACGATGCAGTTTCGTTGCAGCCAAATGCTGGTTCCCAAGGAGAGTTCGCGGGTCTTCTTGCCATTCGCAACTATCACGATTCTCGCGGTGATCACGATCGCAATATCTGTCTCATTCCATCGAGTGCGCATGGAACGAATGCCGCATCTGCTGTGATGGCAGGAATGAAGGTTGTCGTCGTCGATTGTGACGAAAACGGAAACGTTTCGGTAGAAGATATTAAGGCAAAGATCACTGAAAACGCTGGCCACCTAGCAGCACTTATGATTACTTATCCATCGACTCATGGCGTCTTTGAGACCGCAGTCTCCGAAATCTGCGCACTCGTGCACGATGCTGGGGGACAGGTCTATGTAGATGGTGCAAATCTCAATGCTCTAGTAGGAGTTGCTCAGCCTGGAAAGTTCGGCGCAGATGTTTCTCATCTCAACCTTCATAAGACTTTTGCGATTCCACATGGAGGCGGGGGACCGGGAGTTGGACCTGTGATTGCACGTTCACACCTTGCTCCATTCCTACCGAACCATCCGCTCGATGATTTGGCTGGACCTGCAACTGGACCCGGTCCAATCTCTGCTGCACCATTTGGATCAGCGAGCATCTTGCCGATCTCTTGGTCTTACATTCGACTGTTAGGGGGAGAGGGGCTCACACATGCAACACAAGTAGCGATTCTCTCTGCTAACTACATCGCATCACGCCTGAGCTCTAGTTACCCAATCCTCTACACCGGCGCCAATGGGCGAGTAGCTCACGAATGCATCCTCGATATCCGAGGTCTCACTAAGGATTCTGGTGTGAGCGTTGACGATATTGCTAAGCGCTTAATGGATTACGGCTTCCACGCCCCAACGATGTCTTTCCCTGTGGCCGGCACGCTGATGATCGAACCAACCGAATCTGAGGATATTGGCGAGATTGAGCGCTTCATCGCTGCGATGGAGGCTATTCGTGGCGAAATCCAAGAGGTGATCGATGGAAAGGTCGCTATTGAGGAGTCAGCCCTGCGCCACGCCCCTCACACCGCCCTCTCTGTGACATCGAGCGAATGGGATAGGGCTTACCCACGAGAAAAGGGTGGCTATCCAGCGCCTCTGGAGGGCTTTATAAGCGGGGAAATCATCGGTTCCCGAATGAAGTACTGGCCACCAGTCTCACGTATCGATGGCGCTCATGGCGATAGAAATCTTGTCTGTTCATGCACGCCGCTCGATGATTATCGGTAGTTAGATCATCAACACGCCCCATATGGGGAGGGTCAGATTACTCTGACTTTACATAATGTAACTTATCGGCATTAGGCCTGAACGCACGAGAGAGCCCCCAGAGCGTTGTCTGCCAGAGAGCTTCGATAACGATCGCTCTACTCATCTTGGAGACGCCATTGATGCGTTCTACAAATGTGATGGGAACTTCTCGCATTGATGCGCCAGCTAACTCACTAGCCATCGCCATCTCAATCTGAAAGCAATATCCAGTAGCCGTCATTTGAGAAAGATTGAGCTTTCTTAGCAGGGCTACAGAATAGATTCGGAAGCCTCCGGTGAGATCATGAAGCGGAATTCGTAAGGCGATTCGAGCATATGCAGTTCCTGCCCGTGAGAGTAACTGGCGAAATAACGGCCAGTTGACCACAGATCCACCAGGAATCCATCTCGTTCCCAGAGTAATCGAGATATCTGAGTTGTGCTGGGCATCCATCATCGCTGGAAGATCTTCGACGCGATGGGACCCATCTGCATCCATGGTGATCACATGGGTGTATTTATCGCCTCTTAGAACTTCGGTAAATCCAGCACGGTATGCAGCACCTAAGCCAGCCTTACCGGGACGACGCAAGACCGAAACCCAACTGAGATTTAAATTATCGACAATATCTGCAGTCTTATCGGGGGAATTATCATCGAGAACCAGAACATCAAAATCTCTAGATCTACGAAGTTCGGTGAGGGAGTTGAGCAACTCAACAATAGCTATCGATTCATTGTAGGTAGGAATCAAAATTACTGGCTTCACAACCTACCCCTTTTCCTGAGATCGAATAGATCTTGCAATCCACAATGAGGAGAAGAGTAATACGAGATAGGTAAATTCTTCGCCATATCGCGTTGCCAGAGTTTGCGAACCTCTCAAATCAATGGCTTGAGAGATAGAACCCACCTCCCCATCATCCAATTTCGATAGCACCTCTCCCCTGTGGTTGATAAATGCGGAAGGACCGGTCGTTGAAACACTGATGATGTTTTTACCACTTTCAATGGCCCGAATTCTTGTGATTGACATCTGTTGATCGCCTTCAGCGCTACCGGAAAAGGTTGCGCTATTCGTCAAAACTGAGATGAAATCTGAACTTCTCGCACTCTCTCTGATAATCGAATCGCTTAACAGTTCATAGCAGATTACGGAAGATATCTTCACCCCATCGACCTCATGGATAATCAACCCATTTCCTGGCGTGAAATCAGTGACTCGATCTGTGTGTGGAGAGACAATGGAGGCAATATTGCGAAGAGGAATAAACTCTCCAAAAGGAGTCAGGTATCGCTTTATATAAATCGATTTCGCAGCAGTTGCTGAATCGAAAAGTACTGCGGTGTTGAGTAAGCCTTTGGATTCTACGATTGCCCCTGCTAGCAACGGAATTCTAGTTGTTGTTTGTAACTTCGATAACTTTTCAGATACCTGCTTATTCTCAAAAGGATCGACATCGATTGCATTCTCAGGCCATAGAATCAATTGGTCCGATTTTCTAAATTCCTTCAGAGTTATATCAATGTGGTTATCTAGGACCGCCTGAGCCCGAGCGTTGAAATCAAGCCCCCGTTCCGGAACACCTCCTTGAATGGCTCGAACTTGGATTGACCCCTCCCCTGTACTCGTTGAGATTAGGAACGGGGTGAAGATTAAAAGTGAAAGTATAAAAAGTATCAAAGTGCGGGATCGTTCAACGAGAATGAGGGCAATCAGCATTGTGATAATTGAGAGCCCAATTACGCCGACGACAGCCAAATAAGGTGCGTAGGGCGATTCAACTTGGCTAAATCCAATACGTGTCCAACCAAAGCCTCCAAATGGATACCTGCTCTTCACCTCTTCCATGATGAGAAGAGCTGCGATAACTGTTGTGAGATTTCGCGTTCTCTTCCATAGAAATGCAATCGGAATGAAATAGAGAGCTTGGAGGAATGCAAGGAGGATCCAAGGAAGAACCCCAACAAAAGTATTGCTCCAAGAGAGGATGATTGCATTTGAGGTGAATGCGTAAAGTGTTGAGGTCAAGAATGGAGCGCTACCTCGTTTGAGGAGATAGAAGTAGATTGCAAGCGAAATCGGCGCGGCAAACCAAAACCCAACAGGTTCGAAAGCGAGCGAGAAGATAACGGCTGCCAAAAGGGTTATCGTAAGGTTTTGAATCTTTACCATCCGAGCGCTGCTATCAGGCGATCGACACTTGCCCCCAAACCATATTCATCTTTCATCCGATATATCTCGGAAAGATCTGCAGGCTTTGGCGGCATATCAATCTTCATCTTGGGTAGCGCAACATCGCGCGCACAATGAACCAATGTAGGTGCAATTTTGAGATATTCATGGCCTGCAATAATCTTCTTGGCCAGTGCTGAAGGTAGTGATTCATGCCCTTCGTGCGCAGCTTGCAGTGCTTGCTCAGCTGTAGCGAAGTGATTGGCGATAAGAGCAGCACCCTTCTCGCCTATGCCTTTAACGCCAGGCAATCCATCTGATGGATCGCCCCTAAACATTGCAAAGAGCGCATATCGATCACCGGGGATTGCATACTTATTTGCAACCCACTGAGAATCAACCAGATCATGCTGGGATATGCCCTTTGCTAGATATACAACCTTGATATCTTTCTTATCATCTACCAACTGGAAGAGATCACGATCGCCCGTGACAACTCGTATCGGTCCTTTCTCGCGAGTTGCAAATGTTGCCATCACATCATCTGCCTCGTAATCATCTACACCAACCATTGGGATGCCGAAGGCATCGATCAGATCGAGCAGAACGGGAATCTGTGGAGTGAGAGTCTCTGGCTCTTCTTCTTCCTCGCTATCCTCCTCAAGGCGATTGGCTTTGTAATCTGGGAATAATTCAACTCGCCATGATGGGCGCCAATCACCTTCGATGCAGGCGACCAATCGATTCGGTGAATACATCGACACTAATCTCGCCGTCATGTCTAGGTAGCCACGAATAGCGTTAACTGGCATACCTGATGGAGAAAGGAGTGTGTCCGGCATTCCGTAATAGGCGCGATACCAGAGTGATGCGCTGTCTAAGAGCATGAGGGTCATAGTTCACCCACCATATAGGAGACCACTCCCCTGTCGATACGTTTAACAGCCTCGCGACAGTGTGGTCTCAAAGTTTCAGATGCGCCTCCGATTTGGGTCAGAAGATCTATGAGTTGCTTCATATTCCTAACGAAGTCTCCGACAGTCATATCGCTACCCTTAAGCACGCTAGAAAGTGAATGACCGCTCGCCCAGCGGTAGGAGGCAAAGCAGAAGCCGAAATCCGGCTCCTTCTGGGTCTGAACACCGAAATCCTCTTCAATGCTCTCAAGATGCGACCAGATAGAGGTAATAGATGCCAGTGCATTGGCGACATTTTGATGAGGCATCTTAGGAGAAAAGTTCTCGCTTCCTCGGCTCTCATAGATCACTGATGAGATGACTGATACTAGCTCTGGCGACGAAAGATTATCGAGCACTCCATTTCGAATGGTCTCGGTAAGAAGAAGATCGGATTCAGCATAAATCTTGGCAAGAATCTTTCCTTGTTCAAGCGGTTTCTCGCCCTCAATATAACCAAGATGGGTCAGAACATCGCAGATGCGGTCGAAGGTCTTTGCAATCACGTGTGTGCGATTCTCTACGCGTTCACGCAAGCCTGCAGACTCTCGGTTGAGTCTGGCAGCTCGCTCAGCAAACCTGGCATGAGTCTCACGATCATTACATGAATGACACTCGTGTTGCCTTAGTCGTCGACGAAGAGAATCTAATTCATTCTCCATATGTTGACGCTGTCGATTATCGAAAGTTCTTCTTCCATCTCGACGGCTCAGCAGCCGCTCGGTCTCCTTTATCTCCATCCGAATAGATGCATACTCCTCGAAATCACCGAGGTGGCAGACCGCTGACTCTAATTGTTCGGCGGCAGCGAGATCATTCTTTCTAATCTGCTTAACCAAACCAACAACAGCTCTATCTGCTTGGAACTGGGCAAATGAAGATTCAAGACTTGTGCGAGCACGCTCTCGTCCAAAGCGGGCAATTAAGTTGATCGACATGTTGTATGAGGGTGTAAAGGATGAGCGAAGCGGATATGTTCGAGTTGAGGCAAGTCCGGCTGCTGTTGCTGAGTCAACCGTGGGCGACCATAGGACGACGGCATTTCCCTCAATATCGATTCCACGTCGGCCAGCTCTTCCAGTCAACTGGGTGTATTCACCAGGCGTAATTGAGACATGCCCCTCTCCATTCCATTTGGTGAGCTTTTCCAGAACCACTGTGCGCGCAGGCATATTGATACCAAGTGCGAGAGTTTCAGTGGCAAAGACCGCTTTCACAAGACCGCGCTTGAAGAGATCTTCCACAGCTGCCTTAAAGCTTGGCAAGAGACCCGCATGGTGAGCGGCTATTCCTCGCTCTAGCGCTAGTAGCCATTCGCGATAGCCAAGGACTTCGAGATCCTCCTCGGCGATGTTCTGCGTGTATGAAGTTGCGGTGTTGATGATCTCCAAGCGTTCTTCAGCGTTCGTTAACTTGATACCAGCGTTGAGGCACTGCTTGACCGCGGCATCACATCCAGCTCGAGAAAAGATGAAGGTAATAGCTGGTAGGAGATTTTCTCGCTGGAGCTTTTCAATAACCTCATCTCTACTTAATCTCTCTTCATCATTTCCAAAACGATCACGACGGTGGCGAGGTGTGCGGACCCTCTTAAGCGCCTGTCGTTCCAAGGCAAGAATCTCTGGATTCACCCGACCGGGCTCACTGAAGAGATCGATTAGGCGATTGCCTATCAATACATGTTGATAGAGCGGAATAGGTCTGACTTCAGAGACAATCACATCTGTCTGACCGCGCACCTCACCGAGCCACTCACCAAATTCCTCAGCATTACTCACCGTTGCTGAAAGAGAAATGACCTGGACGCTCTCCATCAGGTGAATAAGTACTTCTTCCCAAACGGCACCACGGAACTTATCGGCCAAGTAGTGCACTTCATCCATAACTACTGCGCCGAGGTTCATGAGCGTAGAAGAGTTGGCATAGAGCATATTGCGAAGGACTTCAGTGGTCATCACCATAATCTCTGCATCAGAATTGATATTGGTATCGCCGGTGAGAAGTCCGACTCGTTCTTCACCAAATCGAGCAACAAACTCGTGATATTTCTGATTGGAGAGCGCCTTGATTGGGGTCGTATAGAAACATTTCTTTCCTCGGGCTAGAGAGCTAAATGCAGCGAACTCCCCCACCACTGTCTTACCTGCACCAGTGGGAGCAGCTACTAGAACGCCTCTTCCATCCTCTACGGCATGGCAGGCAACTATCTGAAACTCATCAAATCCAAAATCGAATTGAGCGATAAAGTCGTTGGTAAGTGGATGAGATGATCGTTTCCTAGCCGCTGCATACCGCTCTGCAGGAGTTCCTACAGCTTCCATGTCAGACCCGCATCCTTAACGCACTCAGCCGAAATGGGAGCAGGTCCTATCCGTTCACCATCTGCATAGGCAACGGCATTTGCCGAGATGCTCACCTTCTGTCCTCGCATCGTTCTGACCTTCGGATGGGAGATGTGGGCTCCGCTATAGACCTTAGGGAAAGTCTTTAAGAATTCGAATTTATTGACTGGCTCCAAAATCACAATATCGAATAGGCCATCGGATAGATTTGCCTGCGGACAGATATTCATCCCCCCGCCATAAGACTTACCATTTCCGATTGCAACCAGCATCGCTTCTGTCGTAAATGTGGAGCCATCACATGTAATTTCATACTTACGTGGTTTAAATCGAGCGAGCTCCATTGCAATCGCTACGTTATAGCGCTGTGGTCCCTTTGGCCAACCTAAGCGATTTGCAGTTTCATTTACTACTGAATCGAAGCCTGTGGAAAGAATTGCCCCAAACCACTCAGAATCAACATTTCCAAGATCGATCGGAGTCGGAGCGGTGGTTGTAACTCGATCGAGCATTGGCTCAATATCTTCCAAAGACCATCCGAGCGTTCTCACAAAGTCATTTCCTGTGCCCGCTGGAACGATTGCAAATGGAAGATGTCGAGGCACGCATATCTGCAACACGAGATGGGCTAATCCATCTCCACCTACTGCGATGATCCCTTGATAGCTCTTTGAATCAACCTCTGATGCCAATAGCTGAGATAGCTCTTCGGCACTGCCTGCTGCTATGGAACGGTAAGAGATATCGTGAAGTGAGAGATAGCGAAGCACTTCACTCGCAACAGCTGCACCTCTCCCATTTCCAGAGTGAGGGTTGATCGCTATCAGCCACATATCTATCCCTTAAGAATCAGGGTTGTCGATAGGTGATGCTGATTCAATTGGAGCAGCAGGGGCGATCTTGCCATCCTCGGTCAGGACTGCGTCTGACTTTCGAGCTCTTCTGCGATCGTTGAGGACCGCTATCCCGCCCGCCATAAAATAGAAACCGATGAGCGGAATTGCGAGCATCGCCATTGAGAGTGGATCTGCTGTAGGTGAGAAGCTTGCAACGAAGAGACAGATTCCAAAGACCCACACTCGCCATGGTTTGAGAATTGTTTTTCCAGAGAGAAATCCGATGAAGTTGAAGGTGACGAGAAAGACTGGAAGCTCAAAGGCAATACCAAAGAGCAGAATCATGCGAAGAACGAAACTTAAGAAATCGTCAAAATTGACCAAGTTATTAAGAGCATCAGGTGTGAAGCCAAAGAGAACCTTGATCGCCATCGGCAGGACTGAATAGCCAAGGATTGCCCCAACGGCAAAGAATGGCGTGGCAGATGCGATGAAGAAGATAGATGTCCGCTTCTCTTTTCGGTGGAGCGCAGGTGCGATGAAGGCCCAGAGCTGATAGAGCCACACTGGTGCTGTGAGGATGATTCCGGCAAGGATTGCTACCTTGATCTGTAAATTGAGAGGACCGAGCACTCCGTTGATAACAAGCGCACCGCAATGAGTGGCATCTTCTGCTTGCGCCTTTTTAAGGTCGCAGACAGGCTCGGAGAGCTTGGTGATAATCGGGTTGTAGTAAACCCATCCAACTACTGCGCCAATCGTGATCGCAAGTGCGGACTTAAATACTCGACGGCGCAGCTCGCGTAAATGTTCGATCAGCGGCATGCGACCGCCATTGGAGGTCGCCATGGAGATTACTTCTCGGAAGAGTCGTCGTTCTTCTTAGCGTCTTTGACGTCGTCCGCGTCGTCGTTCTTGAGTTCCTTCATCTCTGACTTGAAGATACGCATAGAACGACCGAGCTGACGAGCTGAATCCGGTAGACGCTTTGCACCAAATAGAAGGGCGAAGATAAGCACAATTGGAATCCAGTGCTGCGGCTCACGTAGGAACATGTCATTCTCCTTGAGGTAAAGGCGGCTCCCTGAGGTCAGGTGGCCTGCGTACTGAGGGAAAACCTATCGCATGGAGGGCTGCTATGAGGAGTAAAGGGCGAGTATTTTCTCCGCCTTCAGGGCGATTGACTCACGAATCTCTCGAGGCTCTATGAGGGTAATTGCAGGGGCGCTTGCCAATACTGCCCTGATTAACCACTCTGATGAGTAGACCTGGGTGGTGACCTTGCCATCTTTTCCGATTGAATCGATGGAGAATAATTCGGCCACCTGCCTCCGGGATCCTGAGACCTTCATGAGGACCTCCAAGGATGGCTCCTCACTCTCTGCGCCACGTTCTGGCAGCTCCGACTTAGCCTGTCCCTGCTTGATCGAATGAACTCGGTCGAGGCGGAATTTACGCATTTCTCCTGCTGAGTGACAGTAGGCGTTGAGATAGGTCTGAGAATTATCCACCTCAAGATGGAGTGGATCTACTTCGCGAAGTGAGACCTCATCCCTCACGGGAGACTGATATTCAAGGAGCAGAGATTTACGAGATGCAATAGCCGATTCGATAGTCGGAATAAACGCAGATTGTGGCGCATCTTCAATATCAATCGCCTCACCGATGAGAGCCTTCAATTGAGTGATGAGTGAGCCAATCTTGCCTACGAATTCCTGACCATCTTCTTCTGCTCGGTCTTTCAAAATCTCAAGTCCAATTAAGAGTGAGGCAACTTCCAACCGAGTAAGGGCTCTTGGAATATCGAGGGTCTCATGGTTATTGATGGTGACATAACCTGTTTCAAAGAAGATTTCGATCAATTCATAAGGCGTGTATCCAGGTAGTCCACACATCGATAGCGCCGTTAACTCACTCGCCATCTCCTTCTCGCTGACCCCGAATTCAGAGGCAAGTTCTTTGAGGGAGATATGTGAATGTGTCGATAAGAATGGAACGAGATCGAGAAGGCGAGAAACCTCTTTTATTGGAGCGCTCTTATTAGCCATGGTTCGCTGTTACCTCTCTGAGATGTGAGATCAACGATTCGCGGAGCTCTTGAGGTTCAACAATGATTGCATTCTCTCCGACCCAGAGGACCTCTCGAATGATGTGGTCCGGTGTGAGAAATTGAACCTCTAACTCATCCCACTCTGAATCGATCTCTGAAACCTTGGCCCCGCTGCGTAGATTTGCACCCTTACCTTTTCTCACTTGGATTCGAGCAGTAGAAAACTTCTCTTCATTCTTCATCTCCTCTTCATCGAGCGCCACGA
>JBEEOC010000008.1:0-5677 GCA_041191845.1 Actinomycetota bacterium
CGGTTCTCGATGGAATCCGCCTCAATCGCAAGATTCGTAAATTAGTTCAGGCGAAGTTCCCTGGCACTTCAACTAAGGGCCTTGGCATGTATGGCTGGCTTCGTTCGACTCAGATGCGTCGCATGCGCACACCAAAGCCACAGGTTAAAGCTGGCGATAAGGTCGCTTAAAGCCCTTTCGCTTAACCTTAAGCGCGAGGGTTTGGGCTCTCGTTCTTCTTGGGATCACGCTCTGGCAAATCTCCCAAGACTCGATCTATCTGCTTGAGCTGATCTGCCGTCAACTTAATCCCAGATGCCTTTGCATTCTCTTTTACTTGGGAAGGCTTAGTAGCACCCATAATCGCTGAAGAGACATTGTCATTAGATAGCACCCAGGCCAGCGCAAGCTGGCCGATGGTAATTCCAGCTTCATCTGCGATGGGCTTGAGATTTTGAACAGCTTCTAAAACATCATCGCGCATCCAGCGGGAGATAAACCCGGCGCCTGACTTCTTATCTGTCGCGCGAGATCCAGCTGGCGCCTTCTTGCCTGGTAGGTATTTGCCGGTAAGCACGCCTTGCGCCATCGGCGACCAGACGATCTGCCCAATACCTTCTTTACGAGAGAGTGGAACTACCTCGGCCTCAATGACGCGCCAGAGCGCTGAATACTGAGGTTGGCTCGAGACAAAACGTGTATAGCCACGAGCATCTTGAATCTTGAGCGCATCTTTAATCTGTTGCGCATTCCATTCAGAGAATCCGATATAGCTCACCTTTCCCTGACGGATCAAGTCATCGAAAGCGCTTAAGGTCTCCTCCAGTGGAGTCTCAAAATCAAAGCGATGAGCTTGATAGAGATCGATGTGATCGGTTTGTAAACGCTTGAGCGATGCGTGACACGACTCCATGATGTGCTTACGTGAAAGCCCTCGATCATTCTTACCTGGACCAGTTGGCCAATAAACTTTGGTGAATAGCTCATAGGATTCACGACGAACGCCTTTGAGCGCCTTACCGAGAATTGTCTCGGCCTTAGTTCCGGCATAGACATCTGCCGTGTCGAATGTGGTGATTCCAACGTCGAGCGCGGCTTTGACACATTTCTGAGCAGATTCAAGTTCTACTTGAGAGCCGTGGGTAATCCAATTTCCATAGGAAATCTCTGAGACATACATTCCGGTCGATCCAAGGCGGCGATATTCCATGTGGCCATCGTATGGGGTGGGTTGGTGATTGCCAACGGATAGCGACTATGGTTGCCTTCGCACACAACTTAATATTTACCTCTGCCATTCCGCTCCACTCTGTGGAGCTTGAGGCAGAACGAGAGGCTTCAGGGGAAGTTCGGTGCAATTCCGACGCTGACCCGCAACCGTAAGAGTCGAAGAGGCTTAAGTCGGATTACCTGAAACCATCTTTGAGACCAACACCCGCCGAGGTTTGCGGGGCGTAGTCGTAATGGTTACCCAACCTTTGCTTGCTACCCCTGTGAGACTCTTAACTTATGGAGCTCCAGAAATGAAGAAAGTAACAATCACTATCGCGGTCATCGCCGCACTCTTCTCCCAATCACTAATCCCCTCCGCCCAGGCGGCCTCTAAAGGTTGGCGCTATTGGGGTTACTACCAAGCAGCTGCCAAGAGCACTACCTGGAAAGCTGCAATGACTGGACCGACTGTCGATATCACAGATGGTTCGGTTGAAGGATGGATCTTCACCTTCAGTAGTGATGACGTCCCATCAACTCCCCCATCAGTAAAGCCTTCTTTTGCAAAGATCTGTGGCAGCACAAAGGCAGAGCCTGGTCTTAAGCGTGTCGGTCTCGTTATCGATTTCGGTTCCAAGGCTTATGCACCAAAGGGCGAGCGAGTACAGAAGACCATTGTTCGTTGTGTTGTAACTGCGAAAGATTCACAAGGCATTGATGTGCTTGCGCAAGAGATCAATGTGCGTCAAGCAGATTCAGGCCTGATCTGTGGTTTCAATGGATATCCAGCCCGCGAGTGCGGAAAAGAAATCTCAACTCCTGCCTCACTCCAGAAGAAGTAAAGCCTTTCGATGAAGCCGTTCCATCCACTGACCTTCTGGGGGCTCTTTACTGCCCTGGCAGTTGGTGTTGTCGCATCCCAAAGTGCGATAGCAGCGCTCTGCTCAGTGGTTGGAGCGGCTTTTATCGTCAAGCGATATCGCCAAGATGGACCATGGAGACATAGCTTCACCTGGGCGCTCCTTGCTGGAGCGATTCTACTTCTCATTAGAGCGATCACTGGCGCGGTGATTGGGGTTCCGAGGATTGGAACAACGCTCTTTACTCTGCCTCGCCTCACCCTCCCCTCATGGCTACCAGGTATTCGCATTGGTGGAGATGTGACGTGGGAGCGATTAAGTTCTTCCCTCCATGAGGGTCTGATTATTGCAACAGTAATCGCGCTCTTTGGTGCCGCCAACTCTGTCACCAGCCCTCATAAATTGTTAAGGGTTCTTCCGTCACGTGTTTATCAACTGGGAGTAACACTCACGATTGCAACATCTGTATTTCCACAGCTGATTTCAAGCATCTCTCGCATTCGCCAAGCTCAATATCTGCGCAGTGGTGTTAAGCCTGGGGTCTCTCGAATTGCAATTCCTTTGCTTGAGGAGAGCCTTGCCCGCGCTGTTCAATTGGCGGAATCAATGGAGGCTCGTGGCTTCGGTCAATCAAAACGCCAGAGTCGATATCGTCCAATCTCATATAACTTACGTGATCTACTTTGGATCTCATCTGGCGCGCTTACTGCGATTGTGATGGTGGCGATGTGATTACCTTCTCGCGCGTCTCACTTATCTATCCTCATTCAACTACTACTGTGATTGAAGATCTCTCCTTCGAAATCAGCGAAGGCGAGATGGTTCTCGTCATGGGCCATACCGGTTCCGGAAAATCATCACTTCTGCGCCTGATCAACGGCCTTGTCCCCCATCACACAGGAGGAATCCTCGGTGGTGAAATCATCGTCGATGGAAAGTCAACCAGAACTACCAAGCCGGGCGAATTAGCCGGAATCGTTGGAATTGTTGGACAGAATCCACTTGCTACTTTTGTTACTGACACCGTAGAAGATGAGCTCGCCTTTGGCATGGAATCGCTTAACTTCCCGCACGATGTGATGCGCAAGAGAATTGAAGAGGCGCTCGATCAAGTTGGCCTTGCCCATCTACGCGACCGCACCATTGCCACGCTCAGTGGTGGTGAGCAGCAACGGTTGGCAATAGCAGTCGCGCTAGTGATGCACCCTAAGGTCCTAGTGCTTGATGAACCAACGAGCGCCCTCGACCCGATCGCATCAGAGGAAATCCTCTCCATTCTCCATCGCCTGGTTCATGACTTGAGCGTCACGGTTGTTCTTGCTGAGCATCGACTTGAGCGAGTTATTGGGTATGTCGATCGCATCCTTTTGATTGAAGGCGATGGCGCGTCTTCCATTGGTGAACCTTCAGAGATTTTGAAAAAAACTGACCTCGTCCCACCGATTGTGAGATTGAGTAGAGCTCTTGCGCTCGACGAGATTGGAACAAGCACTCGCGAAGTAAGGCGTATGACAGAGGAGTTGCGAGAAGAACTATCTGATAGCCCGCGACCTGCCTTTGAATCAGGCGCTAAAACGCTACAAATTGAAAAGATCCAGATTGCCTATGGCGAGAAGATTGCACTCAAGGATGTTTCACTGGATTTCCACGCCGGCCATATCACCGCTCTCATGGGTCGCAATGGAGCAGGAAAAAGCTCTCTCATTAAGAGCTCAGTTGGACTTCTTCAACCACGATCCGGAGAAGTTTCCTTAGGCGATCGCGCGCTCAGCGATATAGAGCAGAAAGAGCGCTCTCACCTCATCGGATATATCCCGCAAGAACCCGGTGACCTCCTCTATTTAACGAGTGTTGAAGAAGAATGTGGGCGTGCTGATAAAGATAATTCAATTCCAGCGGGCACCACACTTAAGTCACTTCATCAGATGCTCCCCACCGTCTCAGCTCACACCCATCCGCGTGATCTCTCAGAAGGTGAGCGCTTAAGTCTTGTTCTTGCGATAGTTCTTGCTGGTTCACCTCAACTACTTATCCTCGATGAACCAACCCGTGGCTTGGATTATGAAGCGAAGAATAGATTGATGAAGGTCCTCCATGCTCGTGCTCGCGAGCACGGCACAACAGTGCTGATGGCAACTCACGATGTTGAAATTGTCGCTGAAATCGCCGATAGAACCATCTTCTTGGCAGATGGCGAAGTGGTTGCTGATGGTCCGACTCTTGAAGTCCTACTTGCCTCCCCTGCCTTTGCTCCGCAGGTGGCGAAGGTGATGTCACCGCGTCCGTGGCTCACCGTGGGCGATGTCTTGCGCGCTCAAGATAACTCGCAGGAAAATGCGTAATTAAGATCTATGACAATGAGGACGCTTCGAACGATTCTGGTCACACTTCTCTTTCCGGTAACGCTCCTTGGTTTCTTCTGGCCATTTCTTGTCAGCTCCCGAGAAGTTGCCCAACGTGCTGAGTGGTTCTTCCTCCTCTCCACCACTATTACCGCTCTTCTCATAGTCATCCTTATCGCCACCGACGATATGGGCTCTAAGAACGTTGCATTTTTAGGAATTCTCTCTGCTCTCATCGCTGCTCTTCGGCCGCTTGGAATAGGCGCTATAGGCATTGAACCGATGTGGTTTGCACTTATCTTGGCTGCGCGAGTAATGGGACCTACTTTTGGTTTTCTCCTCGGCGCCCTCAGCATGATGCTCTCTGCGCTCTTAACCGGTGGAATAGGTCCCTGGCTTGGTTATCAAGTCTTTGCAGCAGCGCTAATCGGTTGGGGCGTTGCAGTTATTCCTACCCAAGTGCGAGGAAAGATGGAGCTATTTCTTCTGGCTCTCTACGGAGCTATCGCCGCTGAAGTCTTTGGCATTTTGATGGATCTCCAATTCTGGCCTTGGTCACTTGGCTCAGGAACAGAACTCTCCTATCTTGCAGGAGCGCCTCTGAGTGAAAACCTTTCGCGCTTCATCTCATATCACTTCATCTCAGCGCTAGCGTGGGATGTTCCGCGGGCAACGATTACCGTAATTCTCATCGCTATTGCAGGAAAGCCAGCGCTCAATGCACTCAGACGAGCGCGACATAAAGCAGCTTTTCTATCAGCTGCTCAATTTGAAGAGCTATCGGACGTGAGACTCAACCATCGGTAGGGCAACGACAGTTGCAACTGAATCTCTACCCCGCACATCAACAATTACTGAATCTCCCATGGAAAGGCCTGGCTCAATCAGTGCCAGCGCGATTCCCTTCTTGAGCGAAGGAGAGAAAGTCCCGCTGGTGATGACTCCAATTACCTTGCCGGCGCTATCTTTCACATCCATACCTGCGCGGGGAATGCCACGATCTGTTGATTGAAGGCCCTTAAGAATTCGGTGAGGACCATTCTCCTTCTCGCGACGAAGCGCATCGCTTCCTCTGAAGCTCTCCTTCTTCCATCCCACTGCCCAGGTTGATCCTGCCTGCACTGGCGTGATATCTAGCGAGAGTTCATGTCCGTGAAGTGGGTAACCCATCTCTGTCCGCAAGGTGTCGCGCGCTCCCAATCCACAAATCAGGCCTTCGTATGGCTTCATCGCCTCCACTAACGCGTCCCAAACTATTGCAGCATCGCTCCATGATGGAACAAG
>JBEEOC010000009.1:0-13635 GCA_041191845.1 Actinomycetota bacterium
CGGTCACTTGTGTCGTAGTCAGTTGAGACGGTCTCTGGATTGCAGTTGATCATGATGGTCTCATAATCTGCTTCACGAAGAGTGAAGGCAGCATGGACGCAGGAATAATCGAACTCAATTCCCTGGCCGATTCGGTTAGGTCCTGATCCTAAAATAATGACGGCAGGCTTTGTGCGAGGACGGACCTCACTCTCTTCTTCATAACTTGAGTAGTGATAAGGAGTGTGCGCCTCAAACTCAGCAGCGCAGGTGTCGACAGTCTTATAGACGGGATGGAGATTGAGGTGGTGACGTGCTTTGCGCACATCTTCCTCGGTGATTCCTCGTAGATCAGCGATCTGCTTATCTGAGAAACCAAAAGACTTCGCGAATTTGAGACTATCAAAAGTCATCTCTCCCGGCTGAGCGATCTCGCGGGCAGCTTCGTTAATCTCTTGAAGCTGCTTGAGATACCAGCGATCGATCTTTGTTGAGGCGAATACCGCCTCGATATCGGCTCCCGCCCACAATGCGCGGTGAACTTGCTGCAAACGATACTCAGTTGGCATCTTCATCGCCTCAAGGAGCTCACCAATATTGATTGATGAGGTATCGGCAGGAAAGGAGAAAATTGCCTCTTTTCGCTCTAGAGAACGAAGCGCCTTCATTAATGCCTCTGGGAAGGAGCGACCGATAGCCATCGCTTCACCAACACTCTTCATAGTTGTGGTCAGACGTGGATCTGCATCGGCGAACTTCTCAAAGGCAAATCGCGGCGCCTTCACAACGATGTAATCGAGAGTTGGCTCAAAGGAGGCTGGTGTCACTTGAGTAATATCATTCTTGATTTCATCAAGTGTATAACCGATAGCAAGTTTGGTCGCGATCTTTGCGATAGGAAAACCGGTTGCTTTGGAAGCTAGAGCAGATGAACGAGAAACACGAGGGTTCATCTCAATCACAATAATGCGACCGTTATCGGGGTTAACTGCAAACTGAATGTTGCAACCACCAGTATCAACGCCCACCTCACGAATAATCGAGATGGAGAGATTGCGAAGCTTTTGATACTCAAAATCGGTCAAGGTGAGCGCTGGCGCGACGGTAATTGAGTCTCCAGTATGCACGCCCATCGGATCTATATTTTCAATCGAGCAGACGATAACAACGTTATCGACCTTATCTCGCATCACCTCAAGCTCATACTCTTTCCAGCCGATAATGGACTCTTCGATGAGAACCTCAGAGGTTGGCGAGTGACGCAGACCCGCGCCAGCTATCTGACGAAGGGTATCTTCATCGTGGGCGATACCAGAGCCGAGACCACCCATCGTAAATGACGGACGGATAACACATGGATAATTGAGGATATTTGCTGCGGCAAGAACTTCATCCATGGTGTGGCAGATAATCGATTTAGCTGACTCTCCCCCAACCTTCTCAACGATTGCTCGGAAGAGCTCGCGATTTTCACCTCGCTGAATAGCATCAACGTCTGCGCCGATGAGACGAACATTATGTCGAGCGAGAATTCCCTCTTCGAACATACCCATAGCCGCATTGAGAGCAGTCTGTCCGCCAAGCGTGGCAAGGACGGCGTCCGGCTTTTCTTTGATGATGATGCGCTCGATAAACTCAGGTGTAATTGGTTCGATATATGTCGCATCCGCAAACTCGGGATCGGTCATAATCGTCGCAGGGTTTGAGTTAACGAGGATTACTCGAATTCCTTCAGCCTTGAGAACTCGACATGCTTGAGTTCCTGAATAATCGAACTCACATGCTTGGCCAATAACAATTGGACCTGAACCAATAACAAGAACGCTCTTAATTGAGGTATCGATAGGCATTATGCGCTCACCGCCTTCCGAGGGTACTTCTCCATAAGAGCTACGAACCGATCAAAGAGATAACTTGCATCGTGAGGACCTGCCGCCGCCTCTGGGTGATACTGAACGCTAAATGCACCTCGCTCAAGCAGCTCAAGCCCCTCGACGACGCCATCGTTGAGACAGAGATGGGTTACCTGACCTGGACCGAAAACTGTTGAGAAGACAGAATCTGTCGGAGCCTTGAGCGCAAATCCATGGTTATGAGCTGTGATTTCTACTTTGCCAGTTTTGCGATCGAGAACTGGTTGATTGATGCCGCGATGACCAAATTGCAACTTATATGTTTCAAAACCGAGAGCTCTTCCAAGAATCTGGTGCCCGAAACAGATACCAAAGACTGGAATCTCCTCGGTCAAAATATCTCGAACGAGCGAGACGGTGTCGGTCATAGTTGAAGGATCTCCAGGACCATTGGAGAGAAAAACGCCATCAGGTTGATAGGCAAGGATTTCCTCAAGTGTTGAGTTATACGGAAGTACATGTACTTCAATTCCACGCTCAGCCATATTTCGTGGTGTTGCAGCCTTGATACCGAGGTCGAGTGCAACAACGCTGAACTTCTTCTCTCCCTGTGCTGGGACTAGATACGGCACTTCAGTAGAGACATCACCGCAGAGATAGGCACCTGACATAGGGCTCTGCTTGCGGACTTCAATCACCATTTCCTCGCGAGAGAGTTCAGTGTCAGAGAAGATTCCAACCCGCATAGCGCCTCGATCTCGCAGGTGACGGGTTATTGCTCGAGTATCAACTCCAGAGATTCCCACAATTCCTTGACGCATGAGCTCTTCTTCAAGGTCTGAAGTGCTTCGCCAATTGCTCGTAATTGAAGAGGGATTACGCACGACAAAGCCTGCGACCCAAATCTTTGATGACTCATTATCTTCAAGATTGACGCCAGTATTACCAATATGAGGTGCTGTCATCACAACTACTTGGCGATGATAGGAAGGGTCGGTAAGGGTCTCTTGATACCCAGTCATTCCTGTCTGAAATACCGCCTCGCCAAATGTCTTACCGATGGCGCCCCATGAGCGACCTTCAAAGATACGACCGTCATCGAGGACGAGATATGCCTTACTCATTAGCTACCGACCTTATGTGTGAGGTGTCCATTAAATACAGTGGCGACGACTCTTCCATGGAACTCCATGCCGTGGAAGGGTGTGTTCTTGCTCTTAGAGGCCAATTGAGCGCGATCGACCTTCAGGGCTCCCTTGGGATCAACGACGGTGATGTGGGCTGGCTCACCTACAGCTAAAGCTCGTCCGTGGCTGAGATAGCGACCTATTGCTGCTGGCGCTGAACTCATCACCTCTATCGCCCGATCCCAAGTCATTAGCCCAGGCTCTATGAGGGTTGTGAAGAGGATCGGGAAAGCGGTCTCAAGACCAACCATTCCGAAAGCTGCGTTCTGCCACTCGCACTCCTTGCTCTCCACCGGATGCGGAGCGTGATCTGTACCAATCACATCGATAGTTCCATCGATCAGGGCTGCGCGCAGTGCCTGAACATCATCCTCGGTGCGAAGCGGTGGGTTTACCTTGTAAATCGGATCATAACTTTCTGCCAATTCCTCAGTGAGAAGGAGGTGATGCGGCGTGACTTCTGCGGTCACCTTCATCCCTTGAGCTTTTGCCCAACGGATAATCTCAACCCCGCCCTTTGTGGTGACGTGGCAGATGTGCAATCGAGCCCCAACTGTATTGGCAAGAAGAATATCTCGAGCGATGATTGATTCTTCGGCAACTGCGGGCCAACCTTTTAGGCCGAGAGTTGATGCAATCACGCCCTCATTCATCTGTGCGCCTTCAGTAAGACGAGGATCTTGTGCATGCTGAGCGATAACACCATCAAACTGCTTCACATATTCAAGTGCTCGACGCATCATCAGCGGATCAGAGACGCAATTACCATCATCGCTAAATACGCTTACTTGAGCTTTGGATTGGGCCATCGAACCCAGATCTGCCAGCTCTTTACCTTCAAGGCCCTTAGTCACTGCCCCGATAGGAAAGACATCGACCAAACCTACGCTCTTACCGATAGATGCAACCTGCTCAACAATCGCCGCTGAATCTGCAACTGGCAAGGTATTCGCCATTGCGCTGACCGCAACATAGCCACCGCGGGCAGCTGCAAGCGAGCCAGTTGCGATCGTCTCGGAATTCTCACGCCCTGGTTCCCGTAGATGGGTGTGGAGGTCAACAAAACCAGGAAGAACAACGCAACCCTTAGCTTCTATGACTTCATCGGCACCATTGGAGATATTCGGTGCAATCTCGGCAATCATGCCATCTTTAACAAGAAGATCGCTCTCTTTTTTACCGACGATCAATCCACCCTTAATGAGAATTGATTTAGACATTTACCTGCTCCTGACTGCCGGCGATAAAGAGATAGAGAATGGCCATTCGGATCGAAACACCGTTTGCTACTTGCTCGACAACTACCGATTTCTGACTATCGGCAGCTTCTGCACTGATCTCAAGGCCGCGATTCATTGGTCCTGGGTGCATCAAGATTGCACTTGGTTTAGTTAAAGCCAGGCGCTCTGCATCGATACCAAAGAGCGTTGAATATTCGCGCTCTGATGGGAAGTAGAGATCGCTCATCCGCTCCTGCTGAATTCGCAGCATGATGACAGCATCGACGGTGGGCAAGATCGAATTGAAATCGTAGGAGATTCTCACTGGCCATTTTTCTGCCTGATAAGGAAGAAGAGTTGGAGGAGCAACCAAAGTGACAGTTGCACCTAGCTTGTTAAGGAGTAAAACATTTGAGCGAGCAACTCGAGAATGGAGGATATCTCCAACAATTGCGATATGAAGCCCTGCTAAATCACCCTTGCCACCACAGAGATGCTTCCTGATTGTGTAAGCATCAAGGAGCGCCTGACTTGGATGCTCATGGGTTCCATCACCTGCATTAATTACAGTTCCATTGATCCACTTACCTTGGGCAAGTCGATGAGCAGCCCCTGATGCAGGGTGACGAATAACCACGGCATCGGCACCTAACGCTTGAAGGGTCTGCGCCGTATCCTTCAAGGACTCGCCCTTACTGATACTTGAACCCTTAGCGGTGAAGTTGATGACATCAGCAGATAGTCGCTTAGCTGCCGCCTCAAATGAGATACGAGTGCGAGTTGAATCCTCGGCGAAGAGATTGACCACCGTCTTGCCACGAAGTGTCGGAAGTTTCTTGACTGGGCCGTCGGTGACTTTTGCCATCTCGGCTGCAGTATCGAGAATCGTAATTGCAAATTCTCGATCGATATCGTTGATGGAGAGAAGGTGCTTCATGCGCTCTCCCCCTCAATCCGTACCTCATCGACACCATCGTGTTCACGCAAACTTACCTTCACGCTCTGGCTCCTGGATGTGGGAAGGTTCTTACCAACAAAATCTGCCTTAATTGGAAGCTCCCGATGGCCGCGATCTACCAGAACAGCCAACTGAACCCGCTCAGGTCTGCCTATCTCACCTAGGGCATCAAGGGCCGAGCGAACTGTTCTGCCAGAGAAAAGAACATCATCGACGAGAACAACTGTTCGCCCTTCAACACCCAGTGAAGGAATTGAAGTCTCCATCAAGGCTCTCGGGGCCCTCATCCGCAAATCATCTCGGTGGAGGGTGATGTCGAGCGTGCCCACTTGAATCGTTGTCGACTCAATTCCCTCCAGGATGGCGCCGAGACGGTGGGCCAGATGGGCCCCACGGGTCGGAATACCCAAAATAGTGATGTTGGAGGATCCAGAATTTCGCTCAAGAATCTCATGAGAGATTCGAGTCAACGCCCTCGTAATATCGGCGTCATTCATGGCAAGGCTCATATCTATCTCCTTTCCTGCCTCTCTGGACAGGTCGTTAAAGGAACGTGGCGTAAGGCTACCACCTCGGCTGTGGATAGGCCGAAACGACCCACTACTCACCGCCCTACCCTCCATCTCCCATCCAGTAATCGCAGCACTAAAGGAGAGTGAGAAATGGCGACAGACATTGAGAAGCGTTGCTCGGAGAGATTGCGCACCATTCGCCGAGAGAAAGGTCTGACCCTCCATCAGTTTGAGGAGCTCAGTGGCGGTGAAGTCAAGGCGGTAGTTCTCGGCTCCTATGAACGTGGAACGCGAGCGATATCCCTGGCCCGTCTAACCCAGTTAGCCGAGCTATATAACGTTCCGCTTCAATACTTCCTCGGCACTGATCATGAATCTAGAGAGGTTGGCAACCAAGAGTCGTTCATCTTTGACTTAAGGAAGGTGGCTAGGGTTGCTGATGGCGATTTAATGCCACTCTCACGCTACCTACAGCGCATTATCACTCTTCGATCAGATTGGAATGGTGAGGTGATATCGCTTCGATTGAGCGATAGCGAGAACTTATCCCTAATACTCAATCAAGATGGCACGACTTTAAGCGACTATTTGAGGCTTGAGGGTTTGCTCTTTGCAGGTGGTGTTAGCGGGCAACGCTCTCTTTAATGGATGAGATCTTTCCAAGGAGGCCGTGGATGAAGGTCGATGACTCTTCGGTAGAGAGATCTTTTGCAAGTGTGATTGCCTCATCGATTGCGATACCGTCGGCAAGGTCATCGCTCCAGATAATTTCATAAATGCCTAGACGCAAGATATTTCGGTCAACGGCGGCAAGTCGATCCATATCCCAACCTTGGGCATAGGTTGCAATTAACTCGTCAATCTTGCGCTTATTTGCACTGACTCCAGCGATGAGCTCTCGAGCAAAGTCTCGGATCGGTCTGGCTTCGGGGCCATCTTCCTCAACTACGCGCCCTTCGAGAATTACAAGAGGGTCGCTAGAGCGGATATCTGCCTCATAGAGAATATCGAGCGCCTGCTTGCGGGCCTTACTGCGGGCAGACATTTAAGAATTCATCTTCGAGATGGTTGCCACTGAATTAATTGGCGCGACCGAGGTAAGAGCCGTCGCGAGTATCCACGAGAACGACCTCATCCTGCTTGATAAACAATGGCACCTGAATCTGGATACCGGTCTCAACGGTAGCTGGCTTAGTTCCACCAGAGGAGCGATCCCCTTGGAGACCAGGCTCTGTATAGGTAATCTTGAGGGCAACAGATGCCGGTAGTTCGATAAAGAGCGGATTACCTTCGTGGATCGCAACGATCGCACCTGTGTTTTCAAGCATGTAATCAGCTGCATCGCCCACAGTGGCCTGTGAGATGGTCATCTGGTCGAAGTTAACATCGTCCATAAAGACGAAGTCATCCCCTTCCTTATAAAGGAATGTCATTTCGCGCTTCTCAACTACTGCTGTCTCAACCTTAACGCCTGCGTTAAATGTCTTATCGACAACCTTGCCGGTCATAACCTGCTTGAGCTTGGTTCGAACGAATGCTGGGCCCTTACCTGGCTTAACATGCTGGAACTCAACGACAGTCCAAAGCTGTCCTTCAATATCAAGGACCATGCCATTCTTGAGATCATTCGTTGTTGCCATTGTTCAAACTCCACTTCACAAGCTCCGACTTTCGAAGCACAAGAGCGAAGATTACCCTACTTCTTCACCATCTTTGTGAGAGCACGGAGGGCTAAAAGATAGGAATCTGGACCAAATCCACCAATCGTTCCGTTAGCAACCCCAGAAATCACAGAGGTGTGGCGGAACTCCTCACGAGAGAGCGGGTTAGAGAGGTGGACCTCGATAAGTGGCGCCTTCACCAATTCAGCAGCATCGCGTATTGCATATGAATAATGAGTGAAGGCAGCAGGATTGATGATTACGGGTGTATTGGTATCAGCTGCCTGATGAAGCCACCCGATGATCTCCGATTCTTGATCGCTTTGGCGAATGTCGGCTTCAAGACCTAAATCTCTTGCCTCTTGTGAAATGTATTCAACCAACTGGGGATAACTCAGATCACCATAAATAGACGAATCACGTATATCGAGTCGCGCAAGATTAGGTCCATTGATAACTAACACCTTCATGCGAGTAGCCTCTCATACGCGCTTTTCAATTGCTCCTCAGTGACACCCTCAAGACGCCCACAATTTCCAATCTCGTTGAGAACCACGAATCTAATTTGGGAACCTCGCGCCTTCTTATCAAGGCTCATTGCCGCCTGAAGTGCTGGCCAGTTATTGCCACCTGGAACTGATGCAAGTGAGGTTGGAAGACCAATCCCAGCGAGGACATTACGATGAAGGCTTACTGTCTCTTGATTGATGAGTCCAACCTGCTTTGAGAGCTCAGCAACAAAGACCATTCCTATCGAGACAGCCTCGCCATGGCGAATTGAGTAGTCAGAGACGCGCTCGATCGCATGGCCAAATGTGTGGCCATAGTTGAGAATCTCTCGGAGCTCTGACTCTTTGAAATCTTCACTGACAATCTTTGCCTTTGTCGAAATAGAGCGGTTGATTAACTCCGTCACAAGTGCGGAATCACGCCGCACTTCAGCCAAGCTCTTTGAATCAATCAACGAAAGAATCTTTGGGTCATCGATAAAACCACACTTGATGACTTCGGCCAGACCTGCAGCAAAATCACGATCACTGAGAGTCTTAAGCCATGAAGTATCGACGATCACTGAGACGGGTGAATGAAACGCACCGATCAGATTCTTTCCATATGGTGAATTGATCCCGGTCTTGCCTCCTACGGCGGCATCAACCATCCCAGCCAGAGTAGTAGGAATCGCTACCCAATCAATTCCTCTAAGCCAGGAAGCTGCTGCATATCCGGAAATATCGGTCACAGTGCCGCCACCAATACCTACGATGAGGTCGCTTCTCGTAAAACCTGCAGCTGCAAGTCGTTCCCAAATGTAGTTGAGAGTTGTTGGACTCTTTCCTGCCTCGCCATCGGGAATCTCGACAACTGTCACATCTGAACTACCAAAGGAGAAGGTGGGCATGGAAGAGACTTGCGCTGCTGAATGAATGACAGCAACGCGATCGCGTTTTGATGCAATTGGAGAAAGGTCTCCTCGCCAATCACCTGTGAGTCGAACTACATACTCTCGCTCAGCACTTACCTTAATCTCAGCCATTTGCATCTCCTCTGCCTCTTAATTCAAAGGCGATCTCTATCTCGGACACAATCTCATCAACGCTCTTTGAATCAACCTCGCAGATGTAGTGTGAGAGTCCTTCGTAAATTGGTGCTCTTTCGTTCATCAAATTCTGCCATTGTGCTCTTGGGTTGCCCATGAGCAACGGGCGTCCTTGATTGAAACCAACTCGAGATGAGACCTGTGAGAGGGATATTTTGAGATAGACGATGAAAGCACCCGATGCACGGAGCGCGGACTGAGCATCGAATGACAGGCAAGCTCCACCGCCCAAACTCAATACCGCGCCATCTTCAAGGAGTGCGGTGCGAAGGATTATCTTTTCAAGCGCTCGGAAGGCATCTTCACCATCCTCTATGAAGATACCTGAGATTTCTCGCCCTGATTGCTCCACAATCATGTGGTCAGTGTCTCGGAATGGTGCGCCAAACTTCGAAGCAAGTTCTAGCCCGACCGTCGTCTTTCCTGATCCCATGGGACCTATGAGAATGATGCGCGGTGCCATCTTATTTGAAGCGGAGATTTTCCATATAGGAGAGGTAATTTCGTCGAGTCTCCCCCACTGAATCACCGCCGAACTTTTCAAGCACTGCCTCTGCAAGAACGAGGGCTGCCATTGCTTCGCCCACAACGCCAGCTGCAGGAACGGCACAAACATCAGATCGCTGATTGATAGCTTTTGCAGCCTCTCCACTCACAACATCAATAGTGTCGAGGGCTTTTGGAACAGTTGAAATTGGCTTCATCGCAATAGAAACACGAAGTACCTCACCGTTAGACATTCCACCCTCTGTGCCGCCTGCGCGATCAGTTCTACGAACAATCTTTCCGGAAGCGTCGCGCTCGATTTCATCATGAGCCACGGAGCCTCTGCGCGATGCAGAGGTAAAGCCATCACCGATAGCAACGCCCTTGATTGCTTGAATTCCCATCATGGCAGCAGAGAGTCGAGCATCGAGGCGACGATCCCAGTGAACATGTGAACCAAGTCCAGGTGGAAGGTTGTATGCGAGAATCTCGCAGACTCCGCCGAGCGTGTCTCCATCTTTATGAGCTGACTCAATCTCAGCGACCATCGCTGCTGAGAATTCTGGATAAGCACAACGAACCGGATCACTATCAATTCTTGACATCTCATCAGGTTTTGGAAGTGGAAGATTTTCTGCGATTGCAACAGTTCCTATTGATGTGACATGGCTAAAGATCTCAATGCCAACACTCTGCTTGAGAAAGGCTCTGGCGATTGCACCAAGTGCAACGCGTGCTGCTGTCTCTCGGGCGCTAGCTCGCTCAAGGATTGGTCGAGCATCATCAAAATCGTACTTTTGCATACCAACAAGATCAGCATGTCCCGGACGTGGGCGAGAGAGCGGTGCATTACGTGCGAGATCTTTAATTTCATCAATCGGCAGAGGATCTGCCGACATCACCTTCTCCCACTTGGGCCACTCGCTATTTCCAACCTGAACCGAGATTGGTCCACCTTGGCTTACTCCTAGACGCACACCGCCGAGAATCGAAACCTTATCTGCCTCAAAATTCTGGCGAGCACCACGACCTGTTCCAAGTCGACGTCGAGCCAGATGGAAATCTATATCCGAAGTAGAGACTTCAATGTGAGCTGGCATCCCCTCGATGATGGCAGAGAGAACTGGTCCATGAGATTCACCGGCAGTAATCCAACGCATGGCGCTATTGTCGCAGATGCCCTATCCATGGCGCACCTTGATTGGGCCCTCTCATCACATAGCGAGATAACGGGCGAGAAATGGCAGGAGTATTGCTGGGGCGAAAGGTATCTGTCCCTTAAAACCCTTCGTTCTGATGGCGTTGATTAAGACCAAGGTGAGGGCAGTTATGCAGAGGTAAATTAGATAGGAAGGACTCGCGACAACTCTTCCAGCGGCGACTGAGAGGGCTAACAACAACTTGATATCCCCCATGCCGAATTTGCCAATAAGGCCAACAGTGACGATAACTGTACTCAGTTGAAGTGCGTGCGATAACGGAAGAAAATCAAGATTTAGAAGCAATAGCAGAAAGAGTGCGAACGTTAATCTATTAGGGATACGGTGGGATATTAGATCAATCACCATGATTGAGATTGAGATAACGATGATGAGGGAGGTAACCACCCAGCGATATTAAAGTGGATGAAGTGGTATCAATTCGACCTGTGGATTACTTAATCGCCTTCTTGAGCAATGGCCGAAGATGGGTCGCCAACGCAACCTCGTCGAGCTCTCGGTTTAAAGCCAGTGAGAGTTGCTGGATCCCCTGATACAGAAGTAGCTCAATGCCATTAATGACCTTGCCACCGCAATCTTCCCAACGCGCACCGAGAACGGTCGGCCAAGGCTTATAGATAACATCAAAGAAGAGCGGACAATTTCCGGGCGACAATGAATCTGCCAAGAGATCGGCAGCCCCGGCTGGAGTTGTATTTACTACTAAGTCATATTCCTTCAGACCCGGGGAATCACTCCAACGTTGATATTCAAAAAGAGATTGAGAGACTGCAGACTGAAGCACTTCTCGGCGTGTGCTTGTGCGACCTAGTACGACAATCTCCTTTGCAATTCCATCGAGCGAGCCGACAACCGCTCTTGCCGTACCACCGGCGCCCAAAATCAGTACACGATCACAAGCGGTGAAGCCCTGATGTCTGAGTGCAGAGATAAAACCCGAGCCATCTGTACTTGTCAGGTGCCATTTACCATCACGACGAAAAAGCGTATTTGCAGATTGGATACGAGCGGCTACTGGTTCAATAATCACGGGAAGCGATAGCGCTTCTTCCTTGAGCGGCATAGTGACAGAGAGATAATCAAAGTCCTGTGAGCTTTCGGAAAAGAAGCTTGCCAGCGAATCCAGTGCGACTTCCTTTCTCACATAATTTCCTTCAATTCCAAGGAAAGTAAAGGCCTCTCTATGGAGAAGAGGAGATAGCGAGTGGGTAATGGGTGAACCAATCACCGCGCCTCTAATCGGGGTCATTATTGATCTCCAAACTTTCCTGCACGCAAATTCTTCTTATAGAGGACCTTCCAGGAATTGAACTCATCAAATGACTCAGTAAATCGAGTATCCCCTGGAGCTACGGTAATAAAGAATAGCCAGGGACCCTTCTCTGGGTTGGTAGCCGCATCCATAGCAGCCCTGCCTGGATTATTGATCGGCCCTGGTGGAAGTCCATAACGACGATAGGTGTTATATGGCGAATTAAGCAGAGTAGAACGCATACTTAGGAAGATTGATCCTCGTTGTTGCTGAACGTAATGGACAGTTGAATCGAACTGGAGGGGCATCCCCTTAACAAGGCGATTACGAATGACTTGAGAGATCTTACGGAAATCTTCTATCCCACCTTCTGCCTGAACGAGTGAAGCAATAATCAGGAGTTGAGCGGGCGTAAATGAACCAGAACCGCTGGAGATTCCTGAGGCATCTCTCTCTCGCTGCCCGCGCATAATCATCTTGGTGATGATCTCAGAGACTGTAGTTGAAGAGTCAAAGCTATATTGAGCCGGAAAGAGAAGCCCCTCAAGCTTGCTAAATCCTGAAGGTGGTTTTAGAGAGGCAAAGCCCTCTGATATTTCACTCTTGGAATAGCCAATGGATTCTAGTTCTCGCTTTATTTCTGAGTTCCAAGCACCTTCAACGACGTTGATGAGATTTGTGATTCGTTGTGAATCAAGGAGTTGAACCAGGGCATCTTTGGCACAAATTCTCTTATCAATCAAGTGACTACCTGGTGCTATGCGGGCTGATCTCTCGTCTGCAACTGCAACACCAAAGAAAGATCCATAGGATGCGGTCACGCCCTTTTCATAGAGCTCTTGGGCAATACTTGAACCACTCTCCCCCGCGCTCACATCAATTGAGACAGTTCCGTTTGTGCTTGTGCTGCATGGAAAGTCAGGAGCAGAACTCACACCTGGCCTGACAACATAGATTCCACCGATAATCACAAAAGCCGCAAGGACTCCAGCGAAACCTCGCAATAGATCCTTATCGAGCTTCATTGGCTAACCCTGACTCAAGGATTGCTACAGCTGCCATGGAATCAATCAAAACCTTTGAATCTTTAGCGCTCTTTCCAGCCTCTCGAAGGCGACGAGCCGCATCTACCGTGCTCAAACGTTCATCGATAAAGGTAATGGGAAGTTCGGTAATTGCCTTTAACTTTTCAACGAAACCTTCAACTTTATCAACCGCAATTCCCTCTGAACCCGACATGTTCATGGGTCTTCCTACATAGATAGCTATAGGTTCATACTCATCAAGAAGTTCTGAGATCTGTCTCGCAAGTTTGGGATGGCGAGCATCGAGATGTGGCAAGGGGCTTGCGAGAATTCCATCTGGATCGCAGATAGCTACGCCAATGCGCACATCGCCAAAATCAAAGGCGATTCTGCGACCTCGATTCATATTACTTGCCTGATAGATGAGCAGTTATTGCCTCTAGCGCTGCACGACTCTTGGAGGAATCAGTTCCGCCACCTTGGGCAAAGTCATCCTTACCGCCACCGCCCCCACCGAGAACCGTTGAACCAATCTTAACCAGCTCTCCCGCCTTGATTCCTTCTCCACGCGCAGCCTCAGAGACCGCAGCCACCAGAACAGGTCGACCACCGTTACTGCTAATGAGAACTACCACGGAGTGTGAGGCGCGATTACGAAGTTCCAACGCAATCTTGCGGAGATCAT
>JBEEOC010000010.1:0-15761 GCA_041191845.1 Actinomycetota bacterium
TGTCTGATAGAGAAGTGAATCGCCTGTGTTGCGAATCTCTGCCTCTTCACGACGCTGCTTATCTTCATTAGCGTGTGCTTCAGCATCTGCCATCATGCGATCGATCTCTTCCTTTGAAAGAGCAGATCCACCTGTGATGGTCATACCTTGCTCTTTACCTGTTGCAAGATCCTTCGCGGAGACATGGACGATTCCATTTGCATCGATATCGAATGTGACTTCGATCTGTGGGACGCCACGTGGTGCTGGTGCAATACCAGTGAGCTCAAACATTCCGAGCTTTTTGTTATATGCAGCCATCTCGCGCTCACCCTGATATGCCTGGATCTGCACTGCAGGTTGGCTATCTTCAGCGGTTGTGAAGATCTCTGAACGCTTTGTTGGGATTGTGGTGTTGCGCTCGATGAGCTTTGTCATCACTCCACCCTTGGTCTCAATACCAAGTGAGAGTGGTGTGACATCGAGAAGGAGAACATCCTTCACTTCACCCTTGAGAACACCTGCTTGAAGAGATGCGCCAACAGCCACAACTTCATCCGGGTTTACGCCCTTATTTGGCTCTTTTCCGCCGGTGAGGTCGCGAACGAGATCAACAACAGCTGGCATACGGGTAGAACCACCAACGAGAACAACTGATTGAATTTTGTCGATAGAGATACCAGCATCCTTAAGTACTGCCTGGAATGGCTTCTTGCATCGCTCAAGGAGATCAGCTGTGAGCGCTTGGAATTGCGCACGGGTGATGGTCTCATCAAGGAAGAGTGGATTCTTCTCAGCGTCTACTGTGATGTATGGAAGGTTGATGGTTGCAGATTGTGAAGATGAGAGTTCGATCTTCGCCTTCTCTGCAGCTTCACGAATACGCTGCATCGCCATCTTATCTTTAGTGAGATCAATACCGTTTGCAGAACCAAATGTCTTCACAAGGTGATCGACAAGTGCCTGATCCCAGTCATCTCCACCAAGGTGGTTATCACCAGATGTCGCCTTCACTTCAACAACACCGTCGCCGATTTCAAGGAGGGAGACGTCAAATGTTCCACCACCGAGGTCGAAGACGAGAATTGTCTGCTCTTTATCTGCCTTATCAAGACCATATGCAAGCGCTGCAGCGGTTGGCTCGTTGATAATACGGAGGACGTTAAGTCCTGCGATCTCACCAGCTTCCTTAGTTGCCTGACGCTCTGCATCGGAGAAATATGCAGGGACTGTGATCACAGCATCTGTTACTGATTCACCGAGGTAGCTTTCCGCATCGCGCTTTAACTTCTGAAGAACGCGCGCTGAAATTTCTTGTGGTGTGTACTTCTTGCCATCAATATCTTGTGTCCATGAAGTACCCATGTGGCGCTTAACGGATCGGATTGTGCGATCAACGTTTGTCACCGATTGACGCTTTGCAACTTCACCGACGAGAACTTCGCCATTCTTTGCGAATGCGACGATCGATGGGGTTGTGCGAGCGCCTTCTGCATTTGCAATAACTGTTGGCTCTCCACCTTCGAGAACTGAAACGCAGCTATTGGTTGTTCCTAAGTCGATTCCGACTGCTCTAGCCATTTATTACTCCTCTTATCTCTCTATGAGAGCGCTCTGATGTGAAGAGCTCTCTCGTCCTCCCGAGCCGATCTGGGTCGGGGCTTACTAGGAAGACCTGAAGCGATATTACCTAAAGAGTTGAGTCGTATCGACTCAGGTTTCTTGATAGGTAGAACAGAGGGGGGTGGGGCTTTATTCCCGCTTTTTACCCATAGGTGTCTCGGGGGCCGCGGCCATTGCTGATTGAGCGCAGACCCTTCTTCCAGCTTGGAGCTTGTGGCCCAATAAAGGTAACCGCCTCAACGAGGGCGCCTGGAGCGCTTGCTTGGATTGTCGCCACAATATCGCGTTGAGCCAGGGTTAATTGGGTGGCCCAGGCGGTGGAGGAGCAGCGAACAAGGAGTTTTCCATCCAGTAGTGAGATTGGCTCGGTATGGCTAGCAACATCACCACCCACGATCTTCTCCCAAGTGGCAAAGAGGTTTCCTTCAGCAAGCCCTGAATCCCACTCACGATCTTTAACAAGCTCATCCAAGATGTTGCCAACGAGGGTGGGATCTCCTGGACCTTGCCCTCGCTCTGGGCGGGGGCGGCTCTTCTTCACAAAACCAGTTTTATAGGTGCGGAAGAGGTCTAGTGCGAGATCGCGCTTAGCCATAGATCACTCTCTCCTCTCACTCGAAACAGAGCCTGGGCTCACATAGAACTTTGCTGACAATAACTCAGGTGGGAGATCGCTTTCAACTGCGGTGGTGATGATGGTCTGCTCTGCAAATTGAGTCACTGCAGTCAACTGTTGGCGGCGTTGGTTATCAAGCTCAGCAAAGATATCGTCGAGGATTAATACTGGATCTGCGCCCTCTGATTTAAGGAGGGTGTAACTACCAATACGTAGCGCGATCGCCATCGACCATGATTCACCGTGGCTGGCATAACCTTTTGCTGGGAAGTCACCGAGTTGAAGATGGAGATCATCTCGGTGTGGTCCAATTAAAGATGCACCGCGGTCCATCTCTTGCTTTAGCACCTCTGTCGCGCGCTCTTGCAAGATTGCCACATTCTCATTGATATCTGCCGTTAAACCCTCTGTGGAAGATTTATAGGAGATTGAGGCAGGTTTAACCTCATTGAGATTGCGGTAATGCTCTGCAACATATGGGTTGAGGTCATCCACTAACTTCACACGTTCAGCAGAGAGCTCTGCACCAAATCGGATTAGTTGTTCAGTCCACGGTTCTAGCGCGCTCTGCGGTGCTCTTGTCTTTAATAAAGTATTTCTTTGACGGACAACTCGGTCGTAATCGCTAATCACACCTACAAGGCGTGGTGATTGGGTGATTAATAACTTATCGAGAAAGTTACGGCGGTCTGTTGGTTCGCCTCTTACTAAATCAAGGTCTTCGGGTGAGAAGTAGACAATTTGGAGAGCTCCGAGGATTTCACGTTGTGATTTCACTGGATTGCCGTTGAGGCGCGCTCTATTTGCCTTACTTGCATTGATCTCTAAATCAACCTGGAGTGTGCGGTTATCGCGTTCTATCTCAGCTCGGATGATCGCTTGATCGGATCCGAGTGATAAGAGTGGTTGGTTGGTTGAGACGCGGTGAGATGAGAGGTAGGCGAGATAGATGAGGCTCTCGGCAATATTTGTTTTGCCGGAGCCGTTATTACCGATAAAGGTGGTGGGGCCAGGTTGGAACTCAAGCTCTAACTCTTTATAAGAGCGGAAGTTATTGAGCGCTAGCTTCTTAACGCGCATGAGATCGCGCCTTTATGAGGCGTAGCGCATCGGCATCAAGAGGTACTTATATGTATCTATTGATGGACCATTTGGTTCTGTTCGCCCTGTGAGGATCGCAGGTTTATTAGAACCGGTAAATGAGATCTGCACAAATGGTGTTCCAACAGCTTGGAGGCCATCTGCTAAGAATGTTGGGTTAAATGCAATAGAGATTGGATCTCCATTAAGGAGAACATCGATTGTCTCCGTCGCTTGCGCTTCCTCGCCTGTTCCTGCTTCGAGTGAGACACCACCATCTGCAAATTCAAGACGGAGTGGGATTGTCTTATCTGCAACAAGTGCAACGCGGCGGACAGAGTCAAGGAATGGTGCAACCTCAACAACTGCTGTGGTCGATGCATCGCTAGGAAGGAGGTGGCGGTATGGAGGGAAAGTGCCATCCAACATACGTGATGTCATCATCTTCCCATCTCCTGCAAAACCTGCGAGTCGATCAGATGATGTTGTTGGTGCAAACGAGAGTGATACTTCTTTCGAACCTGTAAGAGATTTAGCGGCATCTGCAAGTGTGCGAGCGCGCATAAGAGCAGATGTTGAAAGTCCTGGTGTTGCTGGGTTCCATGTGAACTCGCGTACTGCAAGACGGTAACGATCTGTGGCAGCGAGTGTGACCTTATCTTCTTCAATCTCAACATGAACACCGGTAAGTGTTGGGAGTGAATCATCACGACCTGCAGCAACTGCAACTTGTGAGACAGCTGTTGCAAAGGTATCGCTTGCAACAACACCAGTGCGCTCTGGAAGTTCAGGAAGGTTTGGATACTCTGAGAGTGAGAGCGTTGGGAGTGTGAACTTTGCAGATCCTGATGTCACCAATACTCGTGAACCATCGAGTGTGATTGTGATCGGCTTATTTGGAAGAGAACGTGAGATCTCAGCGAGTAACTTTCCTGGGACTAACACTTCACCTTTTTCAAAGATATCTGCTGTGAAGTGAGATTTCGATGATGTCTCTAAGTCAGATGCGGAGAGGATGACCTCACTGCCTGTGGCATCAATCTTGATACCTAGAAGCTCTGTTTTAATTGGGCGGCTTGAGAGGGAGCGGGAGACCCAGTTGACGCCATCAGTTAAAGCGTGTTGATCTACAGTGAACTTCATGGCGAACCCCTCATCGGCATCGAGCTATCTCAGATATAACTTCTTTTAATTGTTGGTCTTAATGCTGGTTTTGATTCTGGCTTTAATACTGTTGGAAAGTCTGGCATAGAACCTGCCAATCGCGGAATGGGAGCTTTAGCCCCCGTTCGCTTGGGGAAGGAAGATATGTATATATAAAAGTAGTAGTAATAGGTAGGCGGGTAATCTGTGGGAAAGTGGTAAAAGTGCAGGTCACAGGCTAGAAGTTATCCCTCTGCCTTGTGGATAAACCTGTAGATGGTGTGGATAAGCGGTGGATAGATCTACCGCTGTTGCGCTCGTAAACCCCCCCATCGCTTAAAAAACCCCTCTAACCCTCAAGATATACACCTACAAAACCCTTTTATCCACAGTTATCCACATCTTTTCCACATCTGGGGGTAAAGGTGTCAAAGCGGACAACCCTCAAGAGGTCATTAAGAAGGAGGGGTTGAGGGAGCCCTTTTTAATCTCTTTAGTAAGAGCTCTGCTGCTTAATCTTTGTGGTGATCTCATTGACATGGTTATAGAGAGCTCGACGCTCTGCCATCAACTCACGGATCTTCCGGTCGGCATGCATCACCGTGGTGTGGTCGCGGCCCCCGAAGGTCTGGCCAATCTTAGGAAGAGAGAGGTCGGTCAACTCACGACATAGATACATCGCGATCTGGCGGGCCTCAACCAATGCGCGAGAACGAGATGTTCCACAGAGATCTTCCAAGGTGAGTTTAAAGAAGGCAGCGGTCTGCGCCATGATCGTCGCTGCTGTGATCTCAGGATTAGATTCAGAAGGCATGAGATCTTTAAGAACAATCTCAGCAAGCCCCATATCAACTGGCTGGCGGTTAAGACTTGCAAATGCGGTGACGCGAATGAGCGCACCCTCTAACTCACGGATATTTGTTGAGATCTTGCTTGCAATAAATTCAAGGACATCATCAGGTGCGTTAAGGCGATCTTGCGCCGCCTTCTTTCGCAAAATCGCAATACGAGTTTCTAGCTCTGGCGGTTGAACATCAATTGTAAAACCCCACGCAAAGCGAGAACGAAGGCGATCTTCCAAAGTTGTTAACTGCTTTGGTGATCGATCAGATGAGATAACAATCTGCTTCTTTGCATTATGGAGAGTGTTAAATGTATGGAAGAACTCTTCTTGGGTCCGCTCTTTATTTTCTAAGAATTGAATATCGTCAATAAGGAGTACATCGAGATCGCGATATCGACGCTGGAAAGAGGTCGCTTTATCATCACGGATTGAGTTGATAAAGTCATTGGTAAATTCTTCAGAAGAAACATAACGAACTCGGATATTAGGAAAGAGTTCGCGTGAGTAAGCACCAATTGCATGGAGCAGGTGAGTCTTACCTAGACCGGAATCACCATAGATAAAGAGTGGGTTATAGGCTTTTGCTGGCGCTTCAGCTACTGCAATTGCAGCAGCGCGGGCGAAGCGGTTTGATTCACCGGTAACGAAAGTTTCAAATGTGTACCGTTCATTTAATTGTGAACCAGCTACATCACTTGCTGTTGTTGATGAGATAAGCGATGGCGCTTCGCGACCTGTTCCTGGTCGTGGTTGATCAACAACTACTGTTGGCTCTGGAAGATCTGCGAGCTCGATACTCTCATCGACCATCACTGCGATATTTGCAGCGCCCCCAAGCTCTCGAGAGAGAACCTCGTTGACTGTTGGGCGAAGGCGTGACTCCAATACATCTTTAGCAAAGGCGTTGGGAGCTGCAACGAGGAGGCTCGTTGGCCCATCCTCGTTAGGTAGGAGGCCAAGCGGTTTGGTCATCGCTAAGAAGGCGCGATGTTGAGGCTCCCCGGCTGAGACATGGTCGACGACCCGCTCCCAGAGTTGGGTCAATTCGACGGCAGTTAGCGGCATCTGACCCCTCCCCAGCTAGATATTGGATATCCACAAAGTTATCCACAGGGTGTGGTCTAAACCCAAGGTTGACCCTTGATTTTCGACCCTTTTCGACGGATACCTGTGGAGAACCCGCAAAGTAGACCCTTTTCCAGGATTTAGCAAGTAGTTATCCACACCTCAACCCCCTCTGGGGGCGAGAGAGCGAGTTTGACCTCACGCTATCCACACCCTTACCGTTACCTCCTTGCTTCCCCCGTATTTCTGACCTGATCGATAAGAGGGCTAAAGGGTTCGCCCCCAACCTCTTCTATATTTTGGAGTTCTCATGACAAAGCGCACCTACCAGCCAAATTCACGCCGTCGCGCCAAGAAGCATGGCTTCCGTGCTCGTATGGCTACACGCGCAGGACGCGCTGTTCTCTCAGCACGTCGCGCAAAGGGTCGCTCACGCCTCTCAGCGTAAGAAGCTCGTGCTTCCTTCATCTGCACGTTTAACTCACGCCTCAGATTTTGCTCGCACCACTAAGAGCGGTCTACGCGTTACCACAGAGCATTTCGTTGGATATCTCTACATCACCCCTGCCTCAACAGAGCAACCGCGAGCAGGGTTGATTATCGGCAAAAGCGTCGGAGGGTCAGTCCGTCGCCACCGAGTATCACGTCAGATCCGCCATGCGATTGCACCAACGTTAAAAGATTTTCCCGCCGGCTCTCTCATTGTGATCCGCGGTTTAAAGCAGAGTGAAACAGTTGATGTGCAGAGCGAGATTGCTCAAATCTCACGACGACTTATCTCAAAGGCGCAATCTCGTATGGCGCAGCCAACTCAAGAGAGCGCAGCTCAATAATGAAGCCAATCGCGCAAGCTCTCATCAAGGCATATCAAGCTTTCTCATCAACACGTGAACCGCGATGCAAGTACTACCCATCATGTTCAAACTATGCAGCCACCGCAATTAGCCGTTATGGATTTAAAGGTCTCCTTATGGCCTCTTGGAGATTACTTCGCTGCAACCCATGGTCAGATGGTGGCGTTGATTACGTTGATTATGAGCTCGATAGCGCAGACGCCCTCGCAAGTATGCGCACCGCAAGTATGCACACCACAATGGTTTCCAATCAAAGAAGAGAAGGGGTCCGCTAATGGGCTTTATCTTAAATCCGCTCTATAACATCGTCTCTGGTGTGATGGTTGCATTCCATAAAGTCTTTGAACCAATCTTTGGTGCAGACTCTGGTGTGACATGGTCGCTATCAATCATGGGCCTCGTTGTTCTCATCCGCATTATTTTGATCCCACTCTTTGTGAAGCAGATCAAGAGCCAGCGCGCACTTACTGCACTTCAACCACAGATGAAGGCGATCCAAAATAAATATAAGGATGATCGCCAGAAGCAATCAGAAGAGATGATGAAGCTCTATAAAGAGCATAAGACAAATCCACTTGCATCATGTTTTCCAATTTTGGCGCAAGCACCAATCTTCTTCGCACTCTTCACAGTTCTCAATGGAATTGCAGCAAAAGATGACAATGGAGTTCCAGCTCCAATCGCTCGCGGTTTTCTTAAGGGCGAGTATCTCGATTCTGCAGCGCAGGCAAAGTTCTTCGGTGCAAAGATTTCAGAGAGCTTCCTTGGAACTGATCTTCTCTCAGTAAAGATCGTCACCGTTATTCTCATTCTTTTTATGTCAGCAACAACCTTCACAACTCAGAAGCAGTTGATGACAAAGGGCATGCCAAAGATGGATGCAAGTAACAATATGATGTTGCAGCAGCAGAAAATCATGTTGTATTTATTCCCACTCATCTTTGCAATCTCTGGTGTGAACTTCCCGGTTGGAGTTTTGATCTACTGGTCAACAACAAACCTCTGGACCTGGGGTCAGCAGTTCTATGTCATTAAGCGCAACCCAACCCCTGGCTCACCCGCCTATGAGGAGCTCCAGCGCAAGCGCGCCCACAAAGCCAAGGCCGATGGTAAGGAGATCGCAGGAGAGGCAGCCCCTGAGGTTGAAGCGCCTAAGGTCGAAGGCCAGCGCCGGCAGCCAAAGAAGGCCAAAAAGAAGAAGAAGTAATTCGGACAATTTATATCAATCTATATCAATAACATATAATTCACCCTACTAATGGAGATAGATATGCCAGATACACAGGAAGTCACGACAGAAGAGAGCGTTGAGCCTACAAAGAAGGCTCCTAAGTCGGTTGCCAAGCTTGAGGAAGAGGGCGACATTGCAGCCGACTACCTTGAGGGGCTCCTCGATATCGCAGATCTCGATGGAGATATCGATATCGATGTTGAGAATGGCCGCGCATCGCTCGCTATCGTCGGTGGCAAGCTCACCCACCTCGTCGGTAAGGATGGAGAGGTCCTCGATGCCCTCCAGGAGCTCACTCGCCTTGCTGTGCAGACAACATCTGGCGACCGTAGCCGCCTCATGCTCGATATTGAGAACTTCCGTGCCAACCGCCGTAAGGAGCTCACCGCTCTAGCAAAGAAGCTCGGCGAAGAGGCGAAGTCGACCGGTAAAGAGATCAAACTCGACCCAATGAACGCCTTTGAGCGCAAGATTATCCACGACACCATCCAGGATATGGGGCTCACCTCAGAGTCTGAGGGTGAAGATCCACGCCGTTTCGTCGTCATCTTCCCTTCCTAAGCCCTATAACCTTAAGGATAGTTTCACGTGGAACCAACCTTAGATGAGCTGATCGCTCGCCACTTCCCCCAGGAAGAGGCGGCTATCCGCGCCTATGCCGACTTCCTTAAAGGGGCCGGTATTGAGCGTGGCCTCATCGGCCCCCGTGAAGGTGAGCGTATCTGGGAGCGCCATATCCTCAACTCTCTCTTTGTCTGCCAATTACTCCCTCAAGGAGCCTCCCTCTTCGATATCGGCTCAGGGGCAGGTCTTCCTGGAATCGTCATCGCCCTCTCCCGCCCAGACCTCAAAGTGACCCTCATTGAGCCACTTGAGCGGAGGGTGGAGTTCCTCAAAGAGGCAACTGCCGGAACTGAGATTCAGGTGATCCGCGGGCGAGCTCAAGATGTCAAGAAGAGCGCTGATTATGTGACCGCAAGAGCGGTAGCTGCCCTCGATAAGTTGAAGAAGATGAGCTGGCATATGCTCAAGATGAATGGATCCCTCCTTGCAATGAAGGGGGAGTCTGCGGCAAAGGAGATGGAGGCCGTTCCAGGCTCTATCTTGCATGAGATTACCCTTGAGGGGATCGGCCTCGGCAGAGTTGTTGAGCTTAAAAAACTCCCCAAGAGCCCTGCGCAGTAAAACAACCCTCAATTCAGTGGTTCAATACCCCTGTGGATGATTCACGTGAAACAAGCGGAAAAGTGATAGGGGTCCGTCGCCTTAAAGAGGCGATGGCTAAACCTGCCTCAACCCGCATCTTCACCGTCGCCAATCAGAAGGGCGGGGTGGGAAAGACCACCTCCACCGTCAATATCGCAGCAGCCCTAGCTATGGGAGGCCTTCGGGTCCTGGTGATTGACCTCGACCCACAAGGAAATGCCTCCACCGCCCTCGGTGTTGAGCACCGCGAGAGTAAGGGCGTCTATGAGGTCCTTATGGGCACCGCACCTATTGCATCGGTAATCCAGAAGGTGGCAGGTTTTCCAGAGCTCGATTGCATCCCATCTAATACATCTCTTGCCAATGCTGAGATCAATTTAGTTTCGATGGTTGCACGCGAACTTCAATTGAAAGAGGCGATCGATGAGATCAGCCTCAACTACGACTACATCTTTATCGATTGCCCACCATCGCTTGGGCTACTTACTATCAATGCATTTGCAGCATCGCGCGAATTGATGATTCCAATTCAAACTGAGTACTACGCACTCGAAGGGCTCTCACAACTTCTTGAGACATATGGCCTTGTGAAGAAGAGACTTAATCCAGCTCTCAATCTCTCAACAATTATTTTGACGATGTTTGATTCACGTACTCGTCTCTCCAATGATGTTGCAGCAAATGTCCGGGCACACTTTCCCAATGAATTGATTGATATTCCAATTCCACGTGCTGTGCGCGTATCTGAAGCACCTTCATATAACCAGACAGTGATGACATATGACCCACTATCACCAGGTGCGATTGCATATATGCAAGTTGCGCGCGAGATTGCTGAGCGCGGTAAAGCAAAAGAGCCAGATCTCTCTAGTGAGTTTAATTCAAATGTTGTCAGTATTAATTATCTCGGTGAGACATCAAAGGGAAGTGCATGATGGCGACAAAGCGCGGCGGCCTTGGAATTAATTTAGATTCACTTATCCCAACATCATTGACTGTTGAAGGCACTGAAGTTGCAACACAGAATGAGATTCCACTTGATCAGATCTCACCTAACCCACGTCAACCACGAACAGTCTTTGATGAAGAAGCTCTCAATGAATTAATCTCATCAATTAAGCTGTTTGGAATTTTGCAACCACCAGTGGTTCGTAAAGTTGCTGAGAATAAATATGAATTGGTGATGGGAGAGCGCCGCTTCCGCGCCGCTAAAGCAGCTGGTTTAAAGAGCATTCCTGTCATCATCCGACAGACTCCCGATAATGAATTACTCCGTGAAGCTCTCATTGAAAATATTCACCGCAGCCAACTCAACCCACTTGAAGAGGGCGCTGCCTATCTCCAACTCCTCACCGATTTTGGCTGCACCCATGATGAGTTAGCTCTTAAATTAGGGCGCTCACGACCACAGATCTCCAACACAATCAGACTTCTCAACCTCCCTGAATCTGTGCAGCGAAAAGTTGCAGCAGGAATCTTGTCGGCAGGACATGCTCGCGCACTCCTTGGACTTACCGATGCACACGACATTGAGAAGTTAGCTTCTCGAATTGTTGGCGAAGGGTTAAGTGTTCGCGCAACTGAAGAGATCATTGCAACCCATAAACCAACAACCTCAAAGCCTAAGAAGACAGGTGCTAAGGGGGTATCAGGTGCGGGCCTTGCTGCAGCAGAGCTCCTCAGTGATTACCTCGATACTCGGGTAAGCGTTGATATGGGCAAAGGCAAGGGCAAGATTGTGATTGAGTTTGCCGGCACTGAAGATCTTCAGCGCATCGTCGATCTTATTGAAGGTAAGTAAGAGTTAATTAATCGCAGTGCCGCGGCGCTGCATCTCTTGCTTGATCACTCCACCGAGGGCCTTCACACCTTCGCGAATTCGCTCCGGGGTTGGGTGGCAGTAAGACAGACGCATCGACCATGATCCAAGGCCATCTGCATAGAAGGCATTTCCTGGAACATAGGCAACCTTTGCAACAATCGCCTTTGGCATCAAAGCCTTGGTATCAATCTCAGCTGGCAAATTAACCCAGACATAGAAACCACCACCTGGCTTTGTCCACGTCGCCTCTTGCGGGAAGTGTGCTTCAAGTGATTCAAGCATCGCATCGCGACGGACCTTATAGAGCTCACAGAAGTTTGCAATCTGATCACGCCATGGCTGATCTGCAAGATAGCTAGAGATTGTCAACTGGGTGAAATTTGAAGGACAGAGGATTGATGACTCTGAAGCAATCACCAACTTATCTTTGAGTGATTGGGGAACGAGCGCCCAGCCAACACGAAGACCTGAGGCAATTGTCTTTGAGAATGATCCAAGGTAGATGACATTCTCGGAATCTTCTGCACGCATCGCATTAGGAGATGGCTTATCAAAACCAAGTAGTCCATATGGGTTATCTTCCACAACAAAGATCTCAGCCTCACGGCAGATATTGAGAATCTCAGTTCTACGATCTGCTGGAAGGCAGACTCCTGTGGGATTCTGGTAATTAGGGATGAGATAGAGGAATTTAATCTTCCGTCCTGCTGCACGAACGCTCTTAATTGCATTACGTAGTGAGTCAGGGACCATGCCATCGTGATCCATCTCAACATGGACAACCGATGCTTCATATTGGCGGAATGTTCCGAGCGCTCCCACATAACTTGGGGCTTCAACGAGAACAACATCACCTGGATCGATAAAGATGCGAGAGATGAGATCAAGGGCTTGCTGTGATCCTGTTGTAACAACAACATCATCAGGATTTGCCCGAATACCTTCAAGTGCCATCACATCACAGATCTGCTCACGAAGCTTTGGATGTCCTTGGCCACTTCCATATTGGAGCGCCTCTGATCCATTGGTGAGGATTAAGTCATTAACAACCCCAGCCATCATCTCCATAGGAAGTGCGGAGAGATTTGGCATTCCACCTGCAAGCGAGACAATCTCAGGGCGTGATGCAACTGCGAAGAGGGCGCGGATCTCTGAAGGCAACATACCGGCGGCTCGCGCTGCGAATCGAGTCTCTAGATTCTGCGGAGCACCGGTTTGATAGCGAACATTGACCTCTGACATGGGATGAATCTTCCCATACCGCCCTCATAACTCGTTACTCAATTACGAGTTAGTTTCCTATCGACGAATACCTGCGCTTCGCAGATCTGCAATCCGCAAGGTGCCGGTCTTGGCATCATCTTCTGCAGAGAGATAGAGGCGTTGGATTGCGATGATAAAACTCTCAGCAAGGGTGTCACGAAATTCTGGGCGGGCAAGGCGAGCGGCATCGCCCTCATTGGTGAGATAACCGAGATCGACGCGGATTGCAGGACATTGGGTCAGGCGCAGAGCATCCCAACTCTTTGCATGGGTGCGACAGTTGAGGAGATCGGTGCGAGCAGATATCTCGCGCTGCACCAAGCTAGCAAAGCGCTCGCCCACAATGGAATGAATTCCATGGGCATCGCTGCCATAAAAGAAAGTTGCAACGCCTTCAGCTGATGGATTGCTATGGCGATCTGTGTGGAGCGAGATTAAGAGATCGGCGCTGTTCTTATTTGTGAATGCGATGCGCTCTTCTTCACTTGGATTGTTATTGGCTCCTCGTGTGAGAAAGACAGTTGCACCAAGGGCAAGTAAGCGACCTTCAATACGATGGGCAATATCGAGTGTGATCTCTTCTTCACCAGGAGTGGAGCCAGGATCGAGAACTACAACTTTATTGGCAAGAGCTGGTCCACGATTCTTCTGTTGCGCACTCTCGCGAAGTGCAGTCGGTGCACCACCTGAAATTGTCTTTGTTAAACGAAGGAGAGCGATGATTGTTGCTGGACCGCAACGACCATCAACTTTTGCACCGACTGATTTTTGAAATTCTTTAACAGCATCTTCAGTCTTTGGACCATAGATGCCATCGACGCGACCACAGTTAAAACCCATCTCAGTCAGACGAGATTGAAGAGTGGCAACATCATCACCACGCATCATGGGAGATGGTTGGAGGTGGAGGGAGCGATCTCCGAGTTTCCATCGCGCCTCTTCTAGGGCGCGTTGGGTCGCCTCATTCAACTCACCGGTGACATGGAGACCACGCTCTTGTTGAAAAGAGCGGATCTCGTCAGGTGATAACTCCTTCATTGAAGGTTTAGATGAAGCCTTCAAGCTCCTTCAGGAGCGCTGGCTTTGGCTTTGCACCGATGATTGTCTTTACAACTTCACCGTTGACATAAACATTGAGCATTGGGATCGATGTGACGCCATACTTAATTGCGATAGCGGACTCTTCATCGGTATTGAGCTTTGCAATAGTGAGCTTGTCACCATATTCAGCTGAGATATCGTCCAAGATTGGAGCGATTGCACGGCATGGACCACACCACTCTGCCCAGAAATCAACGAGAACAGGCTTGCTGCTCTTCAATACAACCTGGTCGAAATCTGCTGCTGTTACCTTGATTGGTGCGCTCATTACCTGCTCCTATTTTTACTTTTACTGATCTGATTGATTATTACTTTTAAATCGATAGTTGAAGAATACTAGTGAGAGAGGAATTTCTCTGCGTCTAACGCGGCCTGACAGCCAGAACCTGCAGCTGTGATCGCCTGACGATATGTGTGATCGACGAGATCACCACATGCAAAGACGCCTGAGAGGTTGGTCCGCGTTGAGCGACCCTCCACCTTTACATATCCCTCACCATCGAGTGCTACCTGTGATGTCACAAGCTCCGAACGTGGAATATGTCCGATAGCGACAAAGAGTCCAGTGAACTCTCCTGTTGATTCAGCACCGGTCTTTGTATTGCGTAGTTTGAGACCTTCGACCTTATCGGTGCCAAGGACATCAATTACCTCTGTATCCCACATAATCTCAAGCTTAGGATTATTAAATGCGCGCTCCTGCATAATCTTTGATGCGCGAAGTGAATCGCGACGATGGATCAAGACAACTTTCGAAGCAAACTTGGTAAGGAATGTCGCCTCTTCTACCGCTGAATCTCCACCACCAACTACTGCAATTACCTGATCACGGAAGAAGAAACCATCGCATGTTGCACACCATGAGACGCCGCGACCAGAAAGACGCTTCTCATTCTCAAGACCAATCTCGCGATAGGCAGAGCCCATGGCGAGGATGACAGCCTTTGCCTTCACAACATTGCCAGAGCCATCTTTAATAGTTTTGATCTCGCCGTCGAGATCCATCTCAACGACATCATCTGTGATGAGTTCTGCGCCGAAGCGCTTAGCCTGCTTACGCATGTTATCCATTAGATCTGGACCCATGATGCCATCGATAAAGCCAGGGAAATTCTCGACCTCAGTGGTATTCATCAACGCACCACCTGCGGTGACAGAGCCTTCATAGATCACTGGATTTAATTGTGCGCGAGCTGCATAGATTGCAGCGGTGTAACCGGCAGGGCCAGAACCAACAATGACGATATCGCGTACTTCAGTGCTCATATGCGCACCTTACCGCTCCTTTATCGCTTGAGCTTAGCCAGAAGTGATGTGGCGAAGGCGCGAAGACCTGCGATTTCAGCCACTTTAAAGCGATGGGCGATAAAGAGATAGCCAAGGCCAGAGAGGAGCAAGGTTGCCGCCAATCTCAGCGCGCGAATTCCAATACCAGCCTCATCTTCTACCCATCCAAGATAGGTCGAGAGGATAAAGAGCGGAGTCATTGCAAGTAGGGAGGCAGCAAAGAGTGTGAGGTGCTGTCCTGCGAAATCTCTGATGGAGAGAGTTCCCACATGTTTCTTAATCAACCGCAAGGTGATGGAGAGGCCGATGATATAGCTAATAGAGAAGGCAAGACCTAAACCGATAGTGACGACATCGCTCCGTAACTTCCAGAGGAAGAGATAGGAGAAGAGAACTGAGATCACATTGATGATAAAGATTGAGATTACTTGAGTCTTTGTATCTTCAAAGGCGTTAAAACCTCGAACCAAGATCAAGTTGATACTAAATGGAACAAGTCCGAGACCGAGGGCGGCAAGTACATATCCGATATAGCGAGCATCATCGAGTGAGATTCCCATATAGAGAACCTCTGTAATAAGCGGACCAAAGAAGAGGAGTGCGATTGCGCTAGGGACTGTGACAACACCGACCATCTTGATTGCACG
>JBEEOC010000011.1:0-5931 GCA_041191845.1 Actinomycetota bacterium
ATAAAGATTGACATTACTTTGCCGCCAATTCTGCAGCGCGTGATGCTGCTCCATCCATAGTCTCTGCCTGCTCCACCAATGGGTGGTTTGCAGCGTTCAAAATTGCACGTCCCTCAAGGACGTTGTTGCCGTCAAGGCGCACAACGATTGGCTTAGTCGCCTTATCGCCAAGGAGCTCAAGGGCTTGAACAATTCCATTGGCAACAGCATCACATGCAGTGATTCCACCGAAGACGTTAACAAATACGCTCTTCACATCTGGATCACCAAGGATGATGGAGAGTCCATCTGCCATCACCTGTGCTGAGGCTCCGCCTCCAATATCGAGGAAGTTAGCCGGGCGCATGCCACCGAACTTCTCTCCTGCATAAGCGACAACATCGAGCGTTGACATCACAAGACCGGCACCGTTTCCGATGATTCCAACCTGACCATTATCGAGCTTGACGTAGTTGAGACCCTTCGCCTTCGCTGCTTCTTCTAAAGCATTTGCAGTTGCTGTATCAACGAGCGCTGCATGATCTGGCTGACGGAAATCTGCATTCTCATCGAGTGAGACCTTGCCATCGAGGGCGATGATGCGACCATCTTCAGTCTTCACAAGTGGATTGACTTCTACGAGAGTTGCATCTTCAGATTGGAATGTCTCCCAGAGCTTAACGAGAACATCTGCAACCTGATCAGCAACATCTGCTGGGAACTGTGCTTGGGCAATAATCTTTGTGGCGAGCGCCTTATCGATTCCATCGACTGCACTTACTGGAACCTTTGCTAGCTTCTCTGGAGTTGTGTGTGCAACCTCTTCGATATCCATTCCACCGGCAACTGATGCCATGACAAGGAATGTGCGATTTGAACGATCGAGCAAGATTGAGATGTAGTACTCATCAACGATAGGAGCGGCCTGAGCAATCATCACTTTATGAACTGTGTGGCCTTTGATATCCATACCGAGAATTGCTGATGCCTTCTCAAAGGTATCTGCCGCATCGAGGGCAAGCTTCACGCCGCCTGCCTTACCGCGGCCGCCGACCTTGACCTGTGCCTTAACGACAACCTTTCCACCCATATCAGCTGCTGCATCGCGCGCTGCCTCTGGTGTTGTTGCAACTGCACCCTTAAGAACTGGGACGGTGTGCTTTTCGAAGAGGTCGCGTGCTTGATATTCGTAGAGATCCACTCAAGGCTCCTTCAATGTCGAAGATACGGGGTTATCCTAAACCCGCGCCAGCCCCACTCTTTACAGCGGCGTTACAGGGGCATATCGGAGTAAGAGACGCTTATCGCCATAGGCGCCGAAGTTGATGGTCGCCTCTGACTTATCTCCCACGCCAGCAACTGCCACAACCGTGCCGAGGCCGAATGTGTCATGTGACACACGCTGCCCCACCTCAAGGACCATCGCCGATGAGACCTTTCCGGTAGCTCGGGGTGGTGGCGCAGATGCCACGCGCGATTTACGAAGTGAGCTCGAAGATGTGTAGGAAGGCTTTCCTTCATTCTTCCACTCAATCAACGTTGCTGGAATCTCATCGAGGAAGCGCGATGCTGGATTGTATTTAGGTGTTCCAAAAGTTAAACGATACTCAGCGCGTGAAATGTAGAGGCGCTTTTCTGCGCGAGTAAGCCCAACATAGGCAAGTCGTCGCTCCTCCTCAATCTCTTTCGGATCATCGAAGGTGCGAGCATGAGGAAATATTCCATCTTCCATGCCTGTGAGAAACACTGTAGGAAATTCAAGACCCTTTGCGGTGTGAAGCGTCATCAGGGTCACTACTCCCCCGTGATCTTCTCCATCTGGAATTTCATCAGCATCGGCAACAAGTGAGACTTTCTCCAGGAATCCACCGAGAGAGATCACCTCATCTTCACCGAGCTCATCAAAACTACGTTCCTCATACTCAATCGATGCCGAGACAAGTTCTTGCAAGTTCTCAACGCGCACCTCGTCTTGTGGATCAGTACTTGATGAGAGCTCCTTCAATAATCCAGATTGTTCAAGCGCCGCCTCGATAATTGTCGAAGGCTTGGTATTGACCTCAACTAATACCGCTAGCGCCGAGATCATGTTGGTGAACTCATTGATTGATTGCGATGCCTTATTGGGAACTGCCGGAGCCTCCTTCACACGAAGGAGCGCACCCCAGAATGAGATCCCTTGTGCCTGAGCAAAGAGATCCACCTCTTCTAGTGCGCGATCACCAATTCCTCGCTTCGGAAAGTTAATGATTCTTCGTAGCGAGACCTCATCGGTGGGATTTGCAAGGACGCGAAGATAGGCGAGTAAGTCTTTTACCTCTTTGCGCTCATAGAATCGAAGGCCGCCCACGACTTTATAAGGCACTGCAGCTCTCATAAAGACTTCTTCAAAGACACGAGATTGTGCATTGGTGCGATAGAAGACAGCGGTCTCCCCTGGCTTCGACTCATCCTTATCTTGAAGAGCGCGAATCTCATTCTTCACAAATTCAGCCTCGTCATATTCAGACTCAGCGACATATCCCACCAAAGGAGCGCCTGCGCCAGAATCAGACCAGAGGTTCTTCTCTTTCCGTGATTCATTCTGGGAAATCACAGCATTGGCCGCCGAAAGAATGTTCTGTGTTGAGCGGTAGTTCTGCTCTAAGAGCACAGTCTTTGCATTGGGGTAATCGACCTCAAATTGAAGGATATTTCTAATCGTTGCTCCGCGGAAGCCATAAATTGATTGATCAGCATCGCCCACAACACAGAGCTCTGCAATAGGAAAGCCATCTGTCGCATCACCGGTGAGCTCTTTCACCAATTGATACTGGGCATGGTTTGTATCCTGATACTCATCGACCAAGATATGGCGAAAGCGTGATCTGAAGCGAGCCTTTGCCTCTGGAAACTTCTGCAAGACCTCAACTGTTTTCATGATCAAATCATCGAAATCCATCGCATTGGCCTGCTTCAGCCGTTTCTCATACATCGTATAGACATCGGCTGCGATAGTGTCGAATTGATTATTGGCCTTACTCAAGAACTCGTATGGAGTCTGGAGTTCATTCTTCGCATTGGAGATGATGTTCTGAAATTGGCGAGCTGGGTATCGCTTTGAATCTAAGTTGAGAGTCTCACAGACCTTTTGAATCAACTTCTGCGAATCAGCTGAGTCATAGATTGTGAAGGATGAGTTATATCCAAGTCGCTCGACCTCTTGGCGCAGCAGGCGAACACAGGCAGAGTGAAATGTTGATACCCACATCGATTTAGCGATTGGCCCAACGAGCTCTGTCACGCGCTCTTTCATCTCACCCGCCGCCTTATTGGTGAAGGTGATCGCCAAAATCTCAAATGGCTTCACATCGCGGCGAGCCATGAGATAGGCGATGCGACGTGTGAGAACACGAGTCTTTCCAGATCCTGCGCCAGCAACGACAAGAAGAGGTGAACCGGCATGGGCAACAGCTTCCTGCTGTTGTGGGTTGAGCCCCTCAAGTAATTGGTCGTTTCCGGACATGGCGCGGAGTCTATTAGTCTTACCTCCTATGGAACCTTTATCAGATTCTGAAATCAAGCGCGTCCTCGTCGTTAATGCCCATCCCGATGACTCTGACTTTGGAGCATCCGGAACTATCGCCCAATGGGTTCAGAAGGGTATTGAGGTCAGCTATGTCCTCTGCACCAATGGCGATCAAGGTGGCGAAGAATCTGAGTATTCAAAAGAAGAGATGCCTGCCGTGCGCCAGCGTGAACAGCGCGCCGCATGTGCCGCCCTTGGCATTAGCGATGTCACATTCCTGAACTATGTCGATGGACACCTCGAGCCAACCATCGCTCTTCGCAAAGATATTGTCCGACAGATTCGTCGCGTCCAACCAGATCGCATCCTCTGCCAATCACCAGAACGCAATTGGGATCGGATCGGTGCCAGCCACCCTGATCACCTCGCAGCCGGTGAAGCAACAATCCAAGCGGTCTATCCCGATGCCCGTAACCCTTATGCATTCACCGACCTCCTGGAGAAGGAAGGCCTACAGCCTTGGAAGGTGAAGGAAGTCTGGATGCAAGGCCATACCCACCCAGATCACTTCGTCGATATCACCGACACATTCCACTTCAAGATTGCAGCCCTTAAAGAGCACGCATCACAGACGGGCCATATCGAAAACCTCGAGCAGATGCTCCGTGAGTGGGGACAACGCAATGCAGGAGTGGGCGAGCTCCCAGAAGGTCGTATCGCTGAAGCTTTTAAGATCGTTAATACAAATTAGTTAAAACAAGTTAGCCAATACAAATTAACTCTTCTAATCTGTATTTGGAGAACTTTAGATTTGTAGCGATTACTTCGCAGAGGCTCTAACAATCTCAACAATCTGAATTGGGTAACCATCAGGTGCATAGAATGCTTGATCGCCCTGCATCTGATAGGCACCGACTGCGCCAATCTTCTTCACGAGATCAAGTCCCTTGGTGATCTTCCCCCAAATTGTGTAATCAGGGCCAAGTTGAGTATCTGCATAGACCAAGAAGAACTGTGAACCGTTGGTGCCAGGTCCTGAATTTGCCATCGCAACTGTTCCCGCTGGGTAGTTCTTCGTTCCTGCCTTTGGCAGGTTCTCGTTGGCATAGCCCTTCCATCCTGTAGGAGAGCCACTTCCTGATGCTGTTGGATCGCCACATTGAAGAACGAAGAGTCCCTCTGTTGTGAGGCGATGGCAGAGCGACTTGTTGTAGTAGCCAGCATTGGCAAGGGCGCTGATATTTGTCACTGTCTGAGGCGCCTTAGGGTTGAGAGAGATAACGATTTCGCCGCAATTTGTGGTGAGAGTCAGGTTCTTGGCAAGTCTCTTTGCAGGTGCTGTTGGCTGCTTTACCTTTGCTGGCGCATGTCCCGATGCAGTTGACTTCTTGCAGCCCGGCACAGAGGTTGGCTTCTCTGCCGCAAAAGTTGCAGGGGTAAGAGTTGCTGTAAGCAGTAGCGCTGCTGTCATTGCCGATAACTTCTTCATCATCTCTATCCTTTTCATACCTTCTCTACTAAAACTCAACGTTTCTTACTCAGTTATTCCCACTCGATAGTTCCAGGTGGCTTGCTCGTCACATCAAGTACTACTCGATTGACTTCGCGCACCTCATTGGTAATTCGGGTTGAAATCTTCTCAAGCACCTCATATGGAATGCGAGACCAATCAGCAGTCATTGCATCCTCAGATGAGACAGGACGCAGAACGATTGGGTGGCCGTATGTTCGGCCATCGCCTTGGACTCCAACGCTTCTCACATCTGCAAGAAGTACCACTGGGCATTGCCAGATCGCGCGATCTAATCCAGCTGCAGAGAGCTCTTGGCGAGCGATCAGATCTGCCTCACGCAAAATCTCGAGGCGCTCACGAGTAACTTCGCCGACGATGCGAATACCAAGGCCGGGACCAGGAAATGGTTGGCGCCAAACAATTGCTGGTGGCAGTCCAAGTTCAAGCCCCACCTGGCGAACCTCATCCTTAAAGAGAGTGCGCAGCGGTTCTACCAATTTAAATTGAAGATCATCGGGCAGGCCTCCCACATTGTGGTGAGATTTAATATTCGCAGTTCCGGTTCCGCCACCTGATTCAACAACATCTGGATAGAGGGTTCCTTGAACTAAGAACTCAACATCTCCCCCGGCTGCGATATCGCGAGCTGCCTTCTCAAAGGAGCGGATAAATTCGCGGCCAATAATCTTGCGCTTCTCTTCTGGGTCAGTCACGCCAGCTAGCGCATTGAGGAATTGATAAACCGCATCAACAACAACGAGATTGACTCCAGTTGATGCGACAAAGTCACGCTGGACTTGCTCTGACTCGCCGCTTCGCAACAAGCCATGATCAACAAAGACACAGGTTAACTGGTTTCCGACTGCGCGCTGAATAATCGCAGCAGCAACAGCAGAGTCAACTCCTCCTGAGAGACCGCAGATAACTTTCT
>JBEEOC010000012.1:0-3291 GCA_041191845.1 Actinomycetota bacterium
GTCTCAGGCATCGCCCAGCCTCGAGGATTGGATGTGAAGACTTGGATCGCCTCAGCTCCCGTGGTCTCGGCATATGCGATTGAGCGCTTAGCCATTCCACCCGATGTGGGGGTGTGGGCTCCGATTCGAGGACGTGAGTTCTTGGTTGCAGGCACCGGCCTACCCTACTGTGATGGTTACCGTACTGCCACGTTTTACCTTTGAACCCACCTTAGGCAGGATATTTGTGACCTTCTTTACCGTCTTCTTGCCAATCTTCTTCACGACAACCTTGAGTCCGAGATCTTGAAGCGCCTTTACCGCCTTCGCCTCCTCGATGGAGTAGAGGTTTGGAATATAGGCATACTGAGTTCCCTTTGAGATTACGAGGGTGACTGCTCCGCCTTTATTCGCTGTTCCGCCACCGACAGGTGTCTGAGAGATGACTTCACCGATTAAACGAGTCTCACTAAATTGATAGGTTGCACTTACCTTAAATCCTGCAGTCGTAAGTTCATTGAGAGCTTGTTCACCATTCTTACCAACGTAGGAAGCAAGAGCAACTTGTTCGATTCCCTTTGAGACGGTGAGCGTTACTGTTGTATCGCGCTTAACCTGAGTGCCGGCAGCAGGTGTTGCCGAGATGACATAGCCCTTAGGAACAGTGTTATCGAATACTTCAATGATTGGTGCAACTTTGAGTGGGAATTTACCAATTGCTGCCTGAGCCGCCTCCGGTGTGAGCCCTTGAACCATTGGAATCACATAACGCTCTGGCCCCTTGGAGAGAACAATCTTTACAGTTCCACCTTGATCAACTTTCTCACCACCGGCAGGGATTGATTCGATAACTCGGTCAGCTTCAATATCTTCGCTATAGCGGCGCTCAACGATTACCGACTTCAGTCCAAGGGGAGTGAGGGCAGCTGAGACCTCATTCTGTGTTGCGCCAACAGTTGACGGGACAACAACACGTGAACCAGGGCCAATAAGAACCCACCAGCCTGAAATACCGAGTGCAACGGCAAGGCCTGCCGCAATCCAGCGGTTTCTTCGAACCCGCTTGCTTACCTTCTTTCGCTTTGCAACTTGGGCAGTTGTCTCGCGTTCAATGACGGGTTCAATTGTCTTTTCTTTAACGGGAAGCTGAGTAGTGACTTCACGCATTCGCTTGCGAAGAGATTTCACTTCCTTCTTCGGGCGCATCGGCTTGATGGGGATATCGAGTTCAAGACTGAGTTGATTCTCTTTGGGATTAAGGCGAGCATTAATGGAGAGAAGCTGAGCATGGAAGACGTGAGCATCTCGAGGCCGTTCATCGGGATCTGCAGATGTTGCCTGATAGATCAAATCATCTAAATCAGATGGGAAGTCAGAGATGATTGAGCTCACTCGTGGCACGCGCTCATTGACATGCATATAGGCGATTTGAATCGGTTCAGCGCCATCAAATGGCTTCTTGCCGGTGAAGAGTTCGAAAGCGGTAATTCCAACTGCATAGACATCAGATCGTGAGTCAGCAATGCCTCGCTGCACCTGCTCAGGGGAGAGGTAGGAAACGCTTCCGAGAATCACACTCGATTCTGCCGTCATTGTTGAACCAAGGAGTGGGCCTTTCGCCAATCCAAAATCTGCAATCTTGATTCTTCCTTCTTTTGAGACCAAGATGTTCTCAGGCTTGATATCGCGATGAACAATTCCTTGCTTATGGGCTGCAGCAAGCGCGCTTAAGACTGGGAGAAGAAAACGAATGCCATCTCTATATGTGAGGCGTCCTTGTTCGTGGAGGTATTCGCGAAGTGTGTGACCCTCAACGAGCTCCATCACGATAAAGACTGCAGGGGTTCCGCTCTGATTCCACCCTTGGTCCTGCACGGCAACAATGTTGGGATGTGAGAGCGCAGCAGCTGCCTTTGCTTCTCTGATAAATCGCTCAACAAATTGCTCATCTTGAGCAAGATGGGGGTGCATGATCTTTACTGCGACCTTGCGGTCTAATCGAGTATCGAGCCCCTCATAGATACTCGCCATTCCACCATTGGCGACCTGGCGAAGAAGTTGATATCGCCCATCAATGAGCTCGCCGGTGAGATCTGACACGCGGGAATTCTAATTGAATTGCGCTTGATATGAATGGTTCAACTCGTGGTCAATTCAAAGTCAGCAGATTGCCTTGAGCGATTGACTTCAAAATGCTCATCCTGTTGCACAAGCCATCTCGCCATCGCAGGAGATATTGCCTCACCATCTCGAGCAATCACGCGTTGGAAACCTACTGAAGGATCGATATCTATCCAGATAGATGCAGTCAAAAATGGGCGAATTGCTTCCTGCGAAGATCCCACCCCTTCCAGGATAAGGAGCTCTGCCTCTGGAATCTCTTGAGCCGCCTCATATCTGCCTGCGCTCCAGTTATAGAAGGAGAGTGAGTATCTCTTTGATTTCTGATGAGAATCGCAGGCACCCGTTAATGCGTCGGTGAGATGGTGATCAAAGGCGCCCTCCCATCCGTTATAGAGATCATCCATATGGAGCACACCACACTTGTATTTAAGTGAAAGCGATGCCGAGAGATGGGCAGCCAAAGTTGTCTTGCCCCCACCTGCTGGCCCATCAATTGCGATGATGGGCCTAGGTGAAGATTTAGAGAGATCTAATAGCGCGGCGGTGAGATCCATACCAAGTGCTCCATCCCAGTGCAGCCATGATGGTGAAGGCGATGTAGAGGACGGTAGTGAAGAGGAGATCTTGAGAGGCATAGAGCGCCACGTAACCTAAATCCACAACTAGCCACAGTGGCCAGCTGTCATACTTTTCATAGACCATCAAAATCTGTGCTGCCAAACTTCCAAAGAGGAGCAAAGTATCTGGAAGAGCGGCAGTTGCCCCGAGATCTTTAAGAACAGGTGCAAGGAGCGCAGTTGCAGCCATAACTCCAATGATTGTAATCAGTCGAAGTTCGAGCGAGAGGGGTCCTGGCTTTGCACCGCTTGGCTCCCAGCCAAACCATCCGGCAACAGCGGCTGCGATAAATACCAATTGCAGTGCAGCACTGGCATAGAGATCGTATTGAAGGAAGAAGACTCCATAGAGCGCACTGCTGAGCGCCCACCAAGGCCAAGTGATTCGCTTTCCAGTGATGCCAAGGCCCACACCAATAAACGAAGTAAGGGCTGCGATGAACTCAAGGTAGGAGACTTCATATCCCCACGCGGTAAAGAAGATTGATGACACGATTACCCTCACATTCTCAATTCGCATTACCGAACTGGTCAAACGGTCGAACTCTTGAGTGAGTCCCTCTCAGCCACT
>JBEEOC010000013.1:0-4762 GCA_041191845.1 Actinomycetota bacterium
GGTGGGCAAATTGCCCCTTTTTAGCGGAGAAACTTCTGAATAAAGGCGAGGAGGGCAGAGAGAAGCGCTGGGTTGGAGAGGAATTTAAAGAGGTATGCGAGGAAGGTAGCTAGTGTCATGGGAGGAGATTGCCGTCTGTGGCGGCTCTCCTCGATCCAAAATTCCTGAGCTGTGGATGAAAAGCGATCTCCTACTAGAGGTTCTCTGTAGACCAGTTTTCAACTATTTCACGAAGACCGCCAAATACCCCCGGGGCGTAGGTATTCATCGTGAGATAGACCTTACTTTCAGCGAGATCATTTTGACCTGCGCTCCATGGCGCCCAGAGCAAGATGGTGCCGATGATGTAGAAGAGGACTACGTACTTCGCAACTTCAAAGAGCGCACCCAGTGATGAATCTAGCCAACGGAGCGGACCGCGAATAATCGTGAACTTGATTGTCTTTGCAATCATCGTTCCAATAAACGCAGCAGCATATGCGCCGGTGATAATCGCAAGAATAAGCCAGCCAGTCTTATTGTATTGAACAACAAAATACATCGCAGCGATTGCTCCACCGATGAAGAAGACCGTTCTGATAATTGTTGTCAGTAAGCCATTCTTGTAACCGGTATAGAGAGCGCCGAATGCTACAAAGACAAATATGAGATCGAAGATCATCCACGTAGTCCAAAATACTTAAAAGCGAGGGTGCGAAGCTCTTCAGTTGAGGTGATAGGTCCAACCTTCTTATGAAGAACCTTTCCTTCACCATCGATAAACCAGGTCACTGGAACTCCCATACCGAAATATTCGCGGGTTGTTCCCTTTTCGTCATAGAGATTTGGCCACATAATTCCATTAGTTCGAGCGAACATCCGCCCATCTTCAATCCGCTTCTCTTCAACATCCACACCGATCAGTTGAATCTGCGGATCCATCGTTTGGAAGAACTCAACAAAGTAAGGGAGCTCCTCTTTACATGGACCACACCACGATCCCCAGACATTGATGATTGCTGGGCCCTTAATGGCCGCGATATTGACCCCCGGCGAGCTATCGAGACACTCTGCATAAACATCTTGAGTTGGGTTATCGATTAACTTAATTTGATTACAGGCAACGACTTCACCTGTGATGAGCGGGGTCTCTTCTCCGCATCCAGCAAGGAGAAGGGTTGATGCAATCGCAATCACACTCAAGGTTGGACGAATCATCGGAAATCCTTATCTGTCTTTACTAAGAGCGCAGCTTTAGCTGGGTCCATCTCGCCGATTCCGACTGATGGACATATTTTAGCCAGAGGACATGCCCCACATGCAGGTTTACGAGAGTGACAGATTCTGCGCCCATGCCAAATCATTCGTTGAGAGAGGTTGGTCCACTCTTTCTCTGGAATAAGAGCCCCCACCTCAATCTCAACTTTGACGGGATCCATCGATTGTGACCAATGAAAGCGTCGCGCTAAACGCCCAAAGTGGGTATCAACGGTGATGCCAGGAATTCCAAAGGCATGGCCTAAGACAACATTGGCTGTCTTTCTTCCAACTCCAGGCAATGTAATCAACTCATCTAAAGTAGATGGAACTTCGCCACCAAAATCTTCCACCAACTTTGCGCCAAGACCCTTGAGGTGGCGAGCTTTTGCACGATAGAAACCGGCTGAGTAAATAAACTCTTCAATTTCAGGAAGCGGCGCCTTGGCATAATCTCTTGCGCTCTTGTATTTCTTAAAAAGAGGTGGAGTTATCTGATTAACCCGCTTATCGGTGCATTGGGCTGAAAGTACAACTGCGACTATCAATTCAAGGGGATTCTTAAAGTCGAGCTCGCAACGGATATCGGGGTAGGTCTTGGTGAGGATGCGGTAGATCGCCCTAGCCTCTTTTCGATTTTCCGTATCCACCTTCACAGGTATAAAGTACCCGTGTGCCACAAGATGATGAAGTTATACGTCGCGCCCCACTCTTCACCGCGCTCGATGATGCATCTGCATCCTCACTTCGCGCCTCAATGGACTCTGTAAAGATCTCCAAGGGCGGAATCCTCTTTAAGGAAGGCGATGAGGGCGAGCATGTCTATGTCATCGTCGATGGCAAACTCAAGCTTGGAACATCCAGTGGCGATGGACGCGAGAATCTTCTCTCCATCCTTGGACCTGGTGAAATGTTCGGCGAACTCTCACTCTTTGACCCAGGGCCTCGCACATCAACTGCAACTGCAGTCACCGATGCAAAGCTCCTCTCACTTAGCCACGAGAAGTTGATTCCATGGCTTCGTGATAATCCAGATGTCTCACTCCAGCTCTTGGCTCGCTTAGCTCAACGCCTTCGTCGCACCAATGAAGCTGTTGGAGATCTCGTTTTCTCAGATGTCCCAGGTCGCGTTGCAAAAGCCCTCATCGATCTTGGTGAGCGCTTCGGTAAGAAGACAGATGAAGGTCTCTTTGTTCACCACGATCTCACTCAGGAAGAGCTCGCTCAACTCGTTGGCGCTTCCCGCGAAACGGTAAATAAAGCTCTCGCTGATTTTGCAGGACGTGGCTGGCTCCGCCTCGATGGTCGAGCAGTTCTCATTACAGATTTAGACCGCCTCGAAAAAAGAGGTAAGTAAGAAGCGCCTCCCACATCGATATGTGAGAGGCGCCCTTAATGGTTCTTAACTATTTATTTAAGCAACTTCAACTGTTAATTCAACCTCAACTGGTGAGTTGAGTGGAAGCTCTGCAACGCCGATTGCGCTACGGGCTGCAACACCGGCATCGCCCCAGATATGCATAAAGAGCTCTGATGCGCCGTTGGCAACAGCTGGATGGCTGACAAAGCCAGGTGCTCCGTTGATGTAACAGACGATGCGGACAACCTTCACCACAGAATCAACTGGCGCTACCAATTCAACTGCAGCGAGAGCGTTAATCGCACAGATCTTCGCTAACTCATAAGCCTCTTCCACTGTGACATCTGCGCCAACCTTGCCGGTCTTTGCAATTGCACCATCGACCATTGGAAGTTGGCCCGCTGTAAAGACGATATTTCCAGTACGGACTGCCGGGACATAAGCTGCAAGTGGCTTGGTCGCCACTGGAAGAGTGATCCCCTTCTCACTTAACTTTGCGCGAACATCTACTGACATTACTTCACCTCGCGCTTCATATACGCAACGAGTTGCTCACCACCTGGAGCTGGAACAACTTGAACAAGTTCCCAACCATCTGAACCCCAGGTGTCGAGAATCTGCTTTGTTGCATGTGAGAGCAGTGGAACTGTTGCATATTCGAATTTCATTAGTTGCCTCCGGCTAGCGTTGATTTAACGAGCGATGAAACGAGCGCTCCATCCGCCTTTCCTGCAATGAGGGGCTTAATCGCTCCCATAACCTTGCCCATATCGGCAGGTCCAGCAGCGCCAGTCTTTGCGACTGCATCTGCAATGATCTTCTTTATCTCTTCCTCGGTCAGTTGTGCTGGAAGATACTTGGCGATCACTTCGCCTTCGGCTCGCTCTTCAGCTGCTTTATCGTCGCGTCCTGCTTTAGCAAACTCTTCTGCTGCTTCACGACGCTTCTTCGCCTCGCGTGAGAGGACGGTGATGATTTCATCGTCGCTGAGTGTGCGCGCCTCTTTACCCGCAACCTCTTCATTGGTAATTGCAGTAAGAACCATACGAATAGTTCCGGATACGAGCTTGTCGCTACTGCGGATAGCAGCAGTTAAATCTTCGTGGAGAGTCTCTTTTAATCCCATGGGCATATCTTCTCACGCCCCTGTAGCCTCTCCTCCATGAGTTATGTGCTCCGAGAGGCAGAGATTCCGGTACTACCGGAGGGCCATCACCCTATTCGTATCCTCCATTTCTCTGACCTTCACCTCACGCCCCGTCGCAAGAGCGAGATCGCCGATATCAAATCGTGGGTGCAGTACTCCCCTGATCTCGTCATCAGCACCGGTGACTTCCTCGCCGATATGAAAGCTGTCCCGGTCGTTCTCGATGCCCTTGATGGATTGCTCAACACACCAGGTCTCTTCGTCTTTGGTTCCAATGATTACTTCGCCCCTAAACCTAAAAACCCTTTGAAATATCTCCTTCCCGACAATGGCAAGCGCATTCATGGACCAGATCTGCCATGGCCAGAGCTCGATCAAGGGCTAAAGGAGCGAGGCTGGATCAATCTCAATACCTCTCGCACCACAATCAAAATCAACGATACTGTGATTGAAGCTCGGGGAACTGATGATGCCCATCTTGAATTTGATGATTACTCACTCGTTGCGGGTGAACCAGCTCCATGTGATCTCGCAATTGGCGTCACTCATGCGCCATATTTAAGAATTATTGAAGGAATGAGTAATGACAAGCTCGATGTCATCTTCGCCGGCCACACACATGGTGGACAGGTGAGGCTTCCATGGCCTGGTGGATCAAAGGCGTTAACTACAAATTGCGATATTCCAACATGGAGAGCACGCGGCCTTACCTATAACGCAGATGAGCCATATCTTCACGTCTCTGCTGGAATGGGAACTAGCCCCTTTGCAAGAATCAGAGTTGCAAGTCCACCAGAGGTATCGCTGGTGACTCTGACTCCTCTATTTTAATTCTCTAGAAAGATCTCAGCTCTTCTTGGCGAGCAATTCAATATCAGCATCAACCATAAGTTCTGCCAGCTCTTTCCAGTGGGTCTTTGCCTTCCATCCAAATGCATTTGCTGCCTTTGATGGATCACCGATGAGAGCATCAACTTCAGTTGGGCGGATGTACTTCTTATCAGTCTCAACATGGTCTT